>CAZKTB010000147.1:0-3923 GCA_964555485.1 uncultured Thiopseudomonas sp.
CATCGAGGTATCGGGGCGTACCTATCCGGTGGAAACCTGGTACCGCCCGCTGCTTGGCGAGCGTGATGAGGATGGCCAGGCACAGGAAGACGACCTCAGTGTGGAGCAGGGCATCCTGCGCGCGCTGGAAGAAATCGAACAGCACGAGCGCAGCCAGAAGCGTCTGCCCGGTGATGTGCTGGTGTTCTTGCCCGGTGAACGGGAAATCCGTGATTGCGCCGAAGTGCTACGCCGGGCCCAGCTGAAACACAGCCTGGTGCTGCCGCTGTATGCGCGGCTGTCGCCCAACGAGCAACAAAAGATCTTCCAGCCGCAGTCGGGCCGCAAAATCGTACTGGCTACCAACGTGGCGGAAACCTCACTGACCGTGCCCGGCATTCGCTATGTGATCGACAGCGGTACCGCCCGCATCAGCCGCTACAGCTATCGTGCCAAGGTGCAGCGCCTTCCGGTCGAGGCGGTATCACAAGCCAGCGCCAACCAGCGCCAGGGCCGTTGCGGACGGGTCGAAGCCGGTATCTGTATCCGCCTGTATAGCGAAGAAGATTATCTGTCGCGCCCGGAGTTTACCGATCCGGAAATCCTGCGTACCAACCTGGCGGCAGTGATTCTGCAGATGCTCAGCCTGCGGCTGGGTGCCATCGAGGATTTTCCCTTTATCGAGCCGCCGGAAGGACGTGCCATCACCGACGGCTTCACCACGCTGCAGGAACTGCAGGCGGTCACCACCGCCAATGAACTGACAGCGCTGGGCCGTCAGCTATCGCGCCTGCCGATCGACCCCAGAGTTGGCCGTATGCTGCTGGCGGCGGCCGAGCAGGGCAGCCTGCGTGAAGTGCTGATCGTGGCCAGTGCGCTGTCCTCCCAGGATGCGCGGGTACGTCCGGCCGACAAGCAACAGGCCGCCGATCAGGCCCACGCCCAGTGGAAAGATCCGGACTCCGACTTTGCCGCGCTGATCAATCTGTGGCGCGACTTCGAGCAGCAGCGCCAGGAGCACGGCAGCAGCGCAGCACGCCGCTGGTGCCGCCAGAATTATGTGAACTTCCTGCGCATGCTGGAGTGGCGTGATGCCCATCGCCAGCTGGTACTGATCTGCCGCGAGCTGCAACTGGGCTTCAATGACGAACCCGCCAGTTATGACAGTCTGCACAAGGCGCTGCTGACCGGTTTGCTCAGTCATATCGGTCAGAAAAGCGAAGACAACGACTATCTGGGTGCACGTCAGAGACGCTTCCTGATCCATCCGTCCACCGGTCTGGGCCGCAAGAAGCCGCAATGGATCATGGCCGCCGAGCTGGTGGAAACCACTCGCCTGTATGCCCGTCTGGTGGCGCGCATTGATCCACTATGGGCCGAGCAGGCTGCCGCACACCTGCTGCGCCGCACATATCTTGAGCCGCATTGGGAGAAAAACCGTGGCCAGGCAGTGGCCTACGAACAGATCACCCTCTATGGCCTGATTCTGGTTGGCCGCCGTCCGGTACATTACGGGCCGATCGAGCCCGAGCTGGCGCGGGAGCTGCTGATCCGTGAAGGGCTGGTTGGTGGCGAAATTCGCAGCCGTGCTGCCTGCCTGACAGCCAACCGCAAGCTGCTGGAAGAGCTGGACGAGCTGGAAGCCAAGGCCCGCCGCCGCGATATCCTGGCCGACGAAGAAGTGTTGTTTGCCTTCTATGACCGCCATCTGCCGGCCAACATCTACCAGACCGCCAGTTTCGAGCGCTGGTACAAGCGTGAAAGCGCCAAGCATCCCAAGCTGCTGCACATGACCGCCGAGGACGTGCTGCAGCGTGAAGCCAGTGAGGTCACCGAAGAACAGTATCCGGACCACCTGAACTGGGATGGCCTGCGCCTGCCACTCAGCTATGAATTCGAGCCCGGCCATCCGCGTGATGGTGTCACCCTTAGCGTACCTGTGCCTGTACTGCTGCAAATTCCGCCGGCCCGCCTGCAGTGGCTGGTGCCGGGCTTGCTGGAGCAGCTTTGTATTGCCCTGGTGCGTCAGCTGCCCAAGGCACTGCGCAAGAACTTTGTACCAGTGCCGGACTTTGTCCGTGCCGCGCTGGAAAAAATGCCCTTTGGCGAGGGCGAGCTGACCGCCTCGCTCGGCCATCAGCTGCTGCGCATGACCGGCGTGCGCATTGCCGACGAGTCCTGGGAAGAGGCCTGGCAGGGCATCGACCGCCACCTGAAAATGAACATCGAAGTGCTGGATGCCAAAGGCAAGCGCATGGGCGAGAGCCGTGACCTGAGCGAGCTGCTGGGCCGTTTCGGCACTGCCAGTCAGCAGGCGCTGGGGCAGTTGCGCGAACAGCAGCAAAAGCGGCAGCCGAAAGAGCTGGATACCAAAAGCTTCGAGCTGGACAGCTTCAAGCAACAGAAGGTTGCCGGGCTGGAAATGACCGTATTCCCGGCGCTGGTCGACCGGGATGGCGAGGTACAGGAAGGCCAGTTTGCCAGCCAGGCCCAGGCCGATCACGAACACCGCCGTGCCCTGCAGCGTTTGCTGGTGCAGCACTGGAGCGAGCCGGGCAACTTTGTGCGCGAGCTGCTGCAGCGCGACAACCAGCTGACCTTGCTGTATCGCGATCTGGGTCGTATCGATGCCCTGGCCGAAGACGTGTTGCTGGCCTGCGCCGAACAGCTGGCGCTGACCGACCTCAAGCAACTACCACGTAGTGCCGGTGCCGTGCAGCAACTGGCCGAACAACACAGGGGTTCGGTAGTGGAACAGGCCGAACAGCTGATCAAGCGTCTGCGCGATATCCTGCAACGCTGGCACGAGCTGAAAAAACGCTTCAAGGGCCGCATCGACCTGCAAATGGCCGTTGCCCTCAACGACATCAAGAGCCAGCTAGCCGGCCTGATCTATCCGGGCTTTGTGCGCGAAGTACCCGCCCAGTGGCTGCAGGAATACCCGCGTTACCTCAAGGGCATCGAACAGCGCCTCGACAAGCTCGGCAGCCAGGTACAGAAAGACCGAGTGTGGACGCTAGAGCTGACCGGTTACCAGCAGCAATACCGCGACCGGCTGGACAAGCACCAGAAAGAGGGCAAATACGACCCGGAACTGCAGCTGTACCGCTGGATGCTGGAGGAATACCGTGTATCACTGTTTGCCCAGCAGCTGGGCACCAAAATGCCGGTGTCGGACAAGCGGCTGGCGAAGCAGTGGTCTGAGGTTGGGGCTTAAGGGGCAGGTCTGTCGACTGATTGGCTGGGAGCTATAGCCTTACCGGGAAAACAACAGGCATAAAAAAGCCGACCCTGAGGTCGGCTTTTTGCCAGCAGCAATTACTTGCGGCTTGCTTTTTCCAGCATGCGCAGTGCACGCTCGTTGGCTTCGTCAGCGGTCTGCTGAGCGCGCTGGGCAGCGGACAGGGCTTCGTTGGCCTTGTTGTACGCTTCGTCAGCACGGGACTGAGCCTGGGCAGCGGCTTGCTCGGAAGCGGTGATGCGAGCATCAGCTTCTTTGGTCAGGGAGCAACCTGTAGCCAGAACGCCGGCCAGAGCCAGAGCGGAAAGTTTCAGAGCTGTTTTCATCATTTTCTCCTTAGAGAAGAGAGTTTTCCATGGAAAGCAGTCCGCAAAAAATTGCAGACTGACTTCCGCATTTTACTCTTTTAAATGCGTAAGTAAACGGTCCGGCCAGTTTAAAATTGGCTCTTGTGCGGAGTGGGCAAAATGTCTGCAGGACAAGGCAGGCAAGGTGTTGGCGAAAATCTGCAAGCTGCGTTTATTACGCCCGGCAGCTTCTTTGTGGCCAGCCTCGGCAGCCCGGCTTGAAGTTGGCCGGTAAACCCTATATATTTTTGCGCCTGCCCATCTGCCGGGCAGCATGTCATTCAGCCCGAATGGCGGAATAGGTAGACGCAAGGGATTTAAAATCCCTCGAGGGGTTCCCCTCGTGCCGGTTCGAT
>CAZKTB010000148.1:0-3892 GCA_964555485.1 uncultured Thiopseudomonas sp.
GCCTTGTTGCGCAGTACCAGCGCCTCGGCAAAGCTGTTCTTTTCCGGTGACAATGCTTCCAGCAGCTGCAGGCCGCGGCTGTATTCACCCTTGTTCTGGGCAGTCTGTGCCTGTTGCAGTGCACGCAACACTTCCGGCTCGACGGTCTGTGCCGCAGCCAGCCCGCAATACAGACAAAACAACAATGGCAACCAGCGTTTCACGTGCTATCTCCCGTTGGTCAGCCTGAATTCAAGGGTTTTCACCGCTTCACGTGCCACCGCCTGTCCGTCCTCGGTACGCGGCGCAAAACGCCAGCGTGCAGCCGCACGCCGTGCCGAGCGGTCAAATACGTTGGCCGGTGAAGACTCGATGACGCGAATATCCTCTACCCGTCCTTGCGCGGTGATGGTGAATGCCAGTTTGACATGGCCTTCAATGCCGCGACGACGGGCCTGATCCGGGTACTCCGGCAATACTTCGTTCAGCGGTACCACCTCAGAGTCGATACCGGCTGGCCCTGGCGCACCTGCAGAAGGTGCCGGCGGAGCGGCCGGAGCAGGCGCTGCCTTGGCGGCGGTGACACCAGCCAGGCTCGGCATGGCAGCGGCCTGGATGCTGACCGCAGAAGGCAGGTTGGGTAGATTCACATCCAGCTTCACCGTGGGTGCCTGCATCGATTGTGGCGTTTGCGGACGCTGCGGACTGGGTGGCTGTACCTGGTCGGGTGGCGGCTCGGGCTCTTTCAGCCGGCTGCGCGAACGGCTTTGTGAGCTGTCACGACTCATCGGAATGAAATGACCAACCTGGATCGGCTTGCTCTCGACCCGGGTTTGCGGTGGCGAAATCATCCACAAAATCATGACAAAGCTGGCCAGTACGGCCACCAGTGCCAAAACAAAGGACACCACCCAACGCAGCATCAGTTGGACTCCGTCGAGGCCGCCAGTGCCACATCCGCCACTCCGGCCAGACGAGCCTGGTCCATCACCTGGACCACCAGTCCGGTACGGGCATCCTGGTCGGCCTGAACCACTACTATGCCGTCCGGCTGCTCCTGACGCAGCCGCTCGACATGGGCACGCACAGTACGTATATCAACCGCCTGCTTATCGAGCCAGACCTGGCCATCGGCAGTAACGGCAATCAGGATATTGCCCTTGTCCTGGCTGCTGGCGGTATCCGCTTGCGGGCGGTTCACCTCGACACCCGACTCCTTGATGAAGGAGCTGGTGACAATGAAGAAAATCAGCATGATGAACACCACGTCCAGCATGGGAGTCAGGTCGATGCCCGGCTCCTCTGCGCTGCTGTGGCTGTAACGACGCATTCTCATCAGGGGTTCCTATCCTTTACTCGTGCCGCAGCTGGTCGGCCAGCCGGGCCAGCGCACGACGCGCGTTACGCTCAAGGTGGGCCAGGCTGAACAGCCCGCCGATGGCCAGTACCATGCCGGCAAGGGTCGGCAATGTTGCCTGCCAGACACCGGCGGCCATGGCGCGCGGGTTGCCGCTACCGCTCATGGCCAGCACATCAAATACCGCCACCATCCCGGTCACCGTACCGAGCAGGCCAAGCAGCGGAAACAGTGCCACCAGCGCCTTGATCACGGTCAGCGGGGTCATCAGCTGTTCGCCGGCCTGGGCAATCCAGGCGGCACGTACCGAGCGTGGCCACTCCCTGCTGTTGACGTCGCAGCAGATCATTTTCCAGGCCTGTCGGCGCTCGACGATCCACGCCGGAAACTGCCGCCGCATGTACCAGAAACGCTCCAGCACCAGGGTCCAGAACAGCACGCAAAGGCCGGCCAGCATCCACATGACCAGGCCCCCTGCTCCCATCAGGTCGAGCAGGGCGTAGCTGCTGTCAACCAGCCAGATGCGTATGCTTTGCCAGTCAGTCACGCTCACAAGGGTCCTTGGCCGACATGTGCAGGGCCAGCAGGCCGACACACTGCTGTTCCAGCAGCTGGATCACGCCCTTGCTGCGCGCTACCACCACGCTGTGCAGGAACAGCAGCGGAATGGCTACCACCAGTCCCTGTACAGTGGTTACCAGTGCCTGGGAAATACCTTCTGCCATCAGGCGGGAGTCGCCACCACCACTCTGGGTGATGGCCTGGAAGGTGATGATCATGCCGGTTACGGTACCCAGCAGACCGAGCAGCGGCGCTACCGCAGCCAGCAGCTTGAGCAGGCCCTGACCACGCTCAAGGCGAGGCACTTCCTGCATCACTGCTTCATCCAGTTTCAGCTCCAGGGTATCCAGATCGGTCAATTGCGGATCAGGTCCGAGCACACCCAGCACCCGGCCCAGCGGGTTATTGGTTTGCGGACTGGCCAGATTGCGCATCTGCTTGCGGATGCTGCTGATCACGGTTTGCAGCTCGACCATGCGCCACAGCGCCAGCAAAAAGCCCAGCGCACCCAGAGTGATGATCACCCAGCCAACCAGACCACCCTGCTGCACCCTGTCCATGAAGGATGGATGGCGCTGCAGCTGCTCCAGCAGACTGCCACGAGTCGGATCCACTGCGATCACACCGGTCTCGGCCTGGCTGCCGGCCCAGTTATTTACCGCATCAATGCCACGCGGCTGACGTGACAGCTGACGCAGGCTCTCTTCACCGGGCACATAGGACAGATAGGCTTGTTCGCTGTAGGCACCAAAACCGCCCACGCGCACTGCCTGCTGCTGGCTGCGCTCGCCACTGGGCAACACCACCGGTGCCTCAAAACGCTTGACCTGGCCAGTGGCCGACATGTCTTCCAGCAAGTGCAGCCAGAGTTCTTCAATGCTTTCGGCAGTAGGCAAACGACGGCTGCTGGAGAAACGCTCCAGCTCGGCAATGCGCTCAGGCTGCTCGACGTTGATCAGGGAGCCTTGCCACTGGCCGGCAATATCGCCGGCACTCTGGCGCAATACGGCAAACAGCTCGCCCAGCTCACCCATGCGCTCCTTGAGTTCTTGCTCCTGCTCGGCCAGCAGTTCTTCATGCTCGGCAAAGCGTGCCTTGAGTTCGGCCGCTTCCTGCTCCGCCTTGTGCAATGCCGCTCGGGCCTGGTCATAACGGCCCTGCTGGCTGTTCTTGTCCTGCAAGAATTCCTGCTCGCGCTTTTGCATCAGCTGCTGTTCACTGCTTTTGTCCTGACGGATGCGTTCGAGCAGTTCGGCCGGCGATACCGGAGCCGCAGTTGCGGTAACGGCCCACAAGGCCGCAATCAATCCTGCCCAGTACTTCACTGTTTTGCCTCCAGAGCCAGGGTTTTAACCGGCAATTGCAGCCAGTCTGCCGATTTTTGTTGACGGGCAATCTCGATTGCCTGGGTTACCGGACGCCTTGCACTGCCATCCAGTACCTGCCACTGGCGGGTTTGCGGATTCCACCAGCCGGTTTCATGACCGTCGGGGGTCTGGTAGTACAGCATCACCCGGCCGAGACGCAAAAAGTCCACATCCAGTGAGTGGCCGTCGCGCTGCAGGTTGTCGCGCCAGGCTTCCAGCGTATAGCCGTAGTCACTTTCGATCTGATAGGCCTCGAGCAGGCGACGGTATTTTTCTGCCAGGCTGACATCGGCACGTGGCAACAGCTCCTGCAGGTTTTCCAGGCGGTCGTGGCGCTCATGGGGCAAAAACGGCAGGTCGGCGGCAATGAACTCGGCCAGCACATCCAGCATGCGCTGCATCTGCGGTGCCACGCTGGCTTCGGTCTGCTCCAGGTCTTTCAGTTGCTGTTCGTAGCCGGCCAGCTCCTTTTCCTGGGCCTGTACCAGCTCGCGCATCTGTTCGTTATAACGCTCAAGGTTGGCCGCCTGGATGATCGCGGCACGGTAGCCATCAAGCATCTGCTGGGTATTGTCATCAAGGTTTTCCACCTTGCGCTGGGATTGCCTTGCGGCCTGACTGAGCTCGG
>CAZKTB010000149.1:0-3854 GCA_964555485.1 uncultured Thiopseudomonas sp.
ATAGCCAGCCGAATTTTGCCAATTTCCGGAAAGCAGACATGAATGCACACAGGCGCTGGCTGTTGCCGTTACTGGCGTTGGCCGTACTTTCCCTGAGCTTCTGGTATAGCGATGCCTGGTTGCGCCTGGCGTCCGGTATTGCGCTGTTCCTGTTTGGCATGCAGTGCCTTGAGGAAGGGCTCAAGCAACTGGCCGGCAGTCAGCTGGAGCAGTGGCTGGAGCGCAGCACCGCCACCCGTATAAAAAGCTTCCTGTTTGGCGTTGGCGGCACCATGGTGCTGCAGTCCACCACGCTGATGTCGATGCTGACCATTGCCTTTATCAGTACCGGCATGATCCAGCTGGCCGGCGGTATCGCGGTGATTCTTGGTGTCAACCTGGGCACCAGTGGCGGCATGTGGCTGCTGGCGATGGCTGGTCAGAACATCAGCCTGAGTCCGCTGGCCATGCCCTTGCTGGTGTTTGGGGTGCTGGCGCGCTTTGGTGGCAGCAAGGGTGCTGCCGTGGGCCGCATCATTCTTGGCGTTGCCTTTATTTTCCTTGGCATCGAGCAGATGAAGAGCGGCTTTGCCGATTTCGGTAATGACTGGGCGCTGGGCGAGCAGCTGTCGCCTGGTGTTACCGGCCAACTGATGCTGGTGCTGGGCGGCATGGCCCTGACCGCCATGCTGATGTCCAGCCATGCCACACTGATGCTGATTCTGGCCGCGCTGGCAGCCGGCCAGCTGGAGCTATGGCAGGCGATGTCAATGGCAATTGGCGGCAGTGTCGGCAGCAGCATCAATGTCGGTGTCATGGGTTGGCTCGGCGGCAATCGCAGCGGCCAGCGGCTGGCATTTGTGCACACACTGTTCAACCTGGTCAGTGGCGTGATCACCTTTGTGTTGCTGCATCCGTTGTTGTGGCTGGTGCAGACGGTAATGGCGCAGTTTGCTGCCGCTGATAACAGCCTGTTGCAGCTGGCGCTGTTCCAGACGCTGTTCAACATCATAGGTGTACTGGTGCTCTGGCCGCTGCAGTCGCGGCTGGCGCTGTGGATGCAGAAGCTGTTACCGGAGCGGGACGAGCCCGAGGTGCTGATCGCTGATGCCAGCACATTTTCGGCCGTGCACGTACGCCAGCCGGTAACCCATGCCCGCTACCTGACGGATGCGGCACTGACGTCGGCTGACACTGCCATACGGGCGGTGGCCCAGGAACTGCAGCACCTGGGACGATTGAGTCTTGAGGTGATCTGTCATGCGCTGTATCAGCCGGTGGAGCAGCTGACCAGTGCACGGGTAAGCGAAGCAAGTCTGAATGCCCTGCCGGCCGATGCTGCCATCCTGGATGCGGAGACGCTCTATCAGCTGCATATCAAGGGGGTCTATTCCGACCTGTTGGGCTTTATCAGTCGTTTCAGCGAGGAAATGGACGAAGATCAGCAGCGCAACTGGATGACGGCACGGGTGGCCGCCCTGCAGCTGGTCGATGCGGTGAAGGATGCCAAGCACCTGCAGAAGAATCTGGGTTACTACCTGCGCGATGACCGTTCGCTGGTGCACAACCATTATCTGGATTTGCGCCGCCACCTGCTGTGGATTTTGCGACAGGTACGCGAGGTGGGCGATCTGGATGTGCCGGAGGATGTCTGGCGCAGCCGGCTGGAATGGTTTGATGGCCAGGCTGCCAAGTTTGATGCGGATTTCCGCAACCGCATCTTTGCCGAGGTACGCAAGCAGAAGCTGGACAACCTGCAGGCCAGCTCGCTGATGAATGATCTGGGCTATGTCAGCCGCATTACCCAGAGCCTGCGCAATGTGCTACAGCTGGGCATGCTGGGTGACAGCAACCTGTTGCGTGAAATGCGCCAGCTGGTTGTGGACGAGGATGATTTTCCACTGATCAACCTGTGAGACTGCCGCAGTGGCGGGTGACCGGTTTGGACAGGTTATCCCTTGGGTCAGGCCTGTCCGGTAATGATCTTGTACTTTTCCATCAGCTCTTCCTTGGTTTCCTGATGGTTCGGGTCCAGCGGGATGCAGTCAACCGGACATACCTGCTGACACTGAGGTTCGTCATAGTGGCCAACACACTCGGTGCAGAGGTCGGGATCGATCTTGTAGATTTCTTCGCCCTGCGAAATGGCGCTGTTGGGGCACTCGGGTTCGCATACATCACAGTTGATGCAGTCGTCGGTAATGATCAAGGCCATGGGCTTGGCTCCTTTGTAATGGGCTGTGCGGAAAACTGCAGTGTCGGCAAGGGTATTGAAACAGTGGGGTGTCAGGCCTGACGGCCGAAACGCTCTTCCAGTGCTTTGGCTACCGCAGGATGCACGAACAGGGAAATGTCACCATCCAGGGCGGCGATTTCACGCACCAGCGTCGAGGAAATGAAGGAGTATTGTTCACAGGGTGTCAGGAACAGGCTTTCCACATCGGGAGCCAGCTTGCGGTTCATGTTGGCCAGCTGGAACTCGTATTCGAAATCCGATACGGCACGCAGTCCGCGCATCAGCACGTTGGCTTCGACTTCCTTGACGAAATGGGCCAGCAGGTTGCTGAAGCCGTACACCTTGACGTTGGGCAGATGTGCGGTCACCTCGCGGGCCAGTTCGACCCGTTGTTCAAGACTGAACAGCGGACCCTTTTTCGGGCTGGCGGCCACGGCAATGATGACTTCGTCAAACAGGCGCGCAGCCCGCTCGACCAGATCGGTATGGCCGTTGGTAATGGGGTCAAAGGTTCCCGGGTAAAGCACGCGGTTCATGCAAGATGTCCTGAATACTGCGGTAAGGAGCCGGATTTTAGCCCATCCGGGCAGGGCAGGGCAAAAAATGTCACTGATGCCAGAGTGCCCGGCACTGCCGGGCATTCTGGATTTGGCCGCACGCCGTCAGCAGGCTGGTGCATCCGGAGGCTGAGGCATGTCATGGTTGTCAGGCCGGCCCGCATTCACAGAGAATCGGTGATCAGCCAAGGTTGCCGCTACGGTAATCCTGGATGGCCTCGTAGATCTGCTCCTTGTTGTTCATGACAAAGGGGCCGTGCTGCTCGATGGACTCACCCAGCGGCTTGCCGGCAACTACCAGATAGCGGCTGTCTGTTTGTGCTTTAACCTCTACACCACGGCTGTCCGGGGTGTTGTCGAGAATCAGCATGCAGGGCGCGTCAACGCTTTTGCCACCAATTTCGATACTGCCCTGATACAGCTGGACAAAGGCGTTGTGTCCGGCCGGAATCACATGCAGCTCGCTGCTGGTAGCAGGCTGTTGCACATCCAGATACAGGGGCTCGGTATGCGGACGCTGGATGCTGCCGGCAACACCATGGCTGTGGCCAGCCACTACCAGAATCAGGCTGCCATTTGCGGTTTCCACCCGGGGCACGCTGTCGCCACGCAGGTCCTGATACCAGGGCTCGCACATCTTGTCGGCGGCGGGCAGGTTGAGCCAGAGCTGGAAGCCTTCCATGCGCCCGGCGATCTGCTGCGGCATCTCCGAGTGGATAACGCCCTTGCCGGCGCACATCCACTGCAGGTCGCCGTTGTTCAGCAGGCCTTCGTTGCCAGCACTGTCGCGGTGCAGCATGCGGCCTTCCAGCATATAGGTGATGGTTTCAAAGCCGCGGTGCGGGTGGTCGGGAAAGCCGGCGATATATTCATCGGGCTTGTCGCTGCCAAAGGCATCCAGCATCAGGTAGGGGTCCAGACGCTGCTGCAGGGCGGGGCCATACAGGTAGCGTGTCAGGCGGACGCCGGCGCCATCCGAAGTGGCCATGCCATCGAGGGCGTGTTCAATGTTACGTAAGGCTTGTACACTCATGATCAATTCCTCCAGTGATTCATTCGGCTGGCTGCTTCAGTCAGCTGTT
>CAZKTB010000150.1:0-3828 GCA_964555485.1 uncultured Thiopseudomonas sp.
CGGCGCTGGTAGTGCTCCAGCAGGCTGGCGTTGTCGCGCAGCAGCTCCAGTGTGCGCAGCAACAGTTCACCAAAATCCACGGCATTCTGGCGGGCGCAAGCATCCTCGTAGGCGGCATACACCTGAGCCATGGTGGTCAGAAACAGGTCGCCGGCCGGCTGGATATGGCGCGGGCGCAGGCCTTCATCTTTCTGGCTGTTGATGAACCATTGCGCCTGGCGTGGCGGCCAGCGCTTGTCGTCCAGTCCCAGCTCGTTCATCACCCGCTTGACGATGCGCAGCTGGTCGTCACTGTCGAGGATTGCAAAGCCGTCCTGCAGTCCGGCTTCCTGCCAGTGCGCACGCAGCAGACGGTGCGCCAGGCCATGAAAGGTTCCCACCCACATACCTTGCGGACTGCGGCCCAGCAGCTGGCTGATGCGCTCGCGCATTTCGGCGGCGGCCTTGTTGGTGAAGGTCACGGCCAGAATGCTGTGAGCGCCGGCATCTTCCACCTGGCACAGCCAGGCAATACGGTGTACCAGTACCCTGGTCTTGCCGGAACCGGCACCGGCCAGCACCCGCTGTTGACCGAGTGGCGCGGCGACAGCCTCACGCTGGGCGTCGTTCAGGTCGTTGAGCAGGTGGGAAATATCATCATTCATTGGAAAAGTTGCCAATAATCAAGACGTTGAAGCTGTAAGCTGGTAAAAATATGGCTCGGCCAGCCAGACCAATGGAGCTGTATCCAGAATGAAACAGTTGTTTTATAGTCTGCACTTGCCGAAAGTGTGGAAGCAGGGGGCGTGCCGTACGGCGGTCGCAAGTCAATAACTAGCACATCACTATAAAAGGCTGTAGGCCAATACACAAATGAGCATGAGAAATGAATTCCGGCTGGTCGAAGACCGCATGACTCTGCTGCATGAACAGCTTCAGCAGTTGATGCGCAAGGCCTGGCTGCCGCACCTGGTTTTGGCTTTGTGCTGCCTCGGCGGGGTGCTGGCGTTCAGTCATGCCTTGAGTCATGATCGCTTGCTCGCAATTGGCGGCTGTCTGGCCGGTTTGGCGGCGCAGTGCTGGCTCACGCTGAAGATGTATCGTATTGCCGCACAGAAGACTCCAAGCTATGCCGGCTGGCGCAGCCTGCAACTTTTATCGGCCCTGTTTACCGGCGGGTTGTCGGCGGTGCTGGCGTATCTGCTGTTGTTGCACGCAAATGGCTGGGAACAGATGCTGCTGCTGGCGATACTGCTGTCACTGGGTGCATCGTTCTGGCTGGCCAGTGCTGGCTGCATGCTGACTTTTCTCAGCTATGCGACACCTGTTGCACTGGCGTCTGCGCTGGTTTTCTTTCACTCCGAGAATCCTGACTCAAGATACTTTGCCGCCTTTTTTGTTGGTCTGGTGATTATGGGCTTGCTGGCTGCCATGCGGATTTCCACCCTGCACACCAGCAAGCTGAGGCTGAAACGACAGTTAACGCAAAAACGCGAACAAAGCGTACGCGAAGCGCAGGAACTGCAGCAGCAGCTGGTCCGGTTGCGTGCCCGTGAACAGGCCCTGCAGACGCAGCTGGAAAGCAGCCAGGCGTATCTTGAAACCAGTGTCAGCGAACAGAACCGGGCCCTACGTCAGACGCTGGACAAGCTGCGCACTGGTGAAGAGCGTTTGCAGATGGCGCTGGAAGTCAGCGGGCTGGCGCTCTGGGACTGGGATCTGGTGACCGGCCGCATTCACCATACGGCATCAGAAAAGCTGCTTGGTGTCAGCGAGGAGCAGGCCAGCCAGCTACTGGCGGATCTGCGACCACTGGTGCATCCCGACGACAGGTCAAGGCTGCAGACTGTCATGGTTGCGCACCTGCGCGGTGAGACCGAAGATTATCGTATCGAGTGCCGTATCCGTCATGCTGACGGACACTGGGTCTGGATCGAGGACTGCGGGCGGGCGATTAGCCGGGATGCCAGCGGCCGGGTGCTGCGCATGCTGGGTACCAGACGCGATATCAGCGAGCGGCGCAAGAACCAGGAAGAGCAGCAGCTGGCATCCATAGTGTTTGACACTGCCGGCGAGGCCATCATGATACTGGACGCACGGCTGCAGCTGCTGACGGTCAACCGGACCTTCACCCGAATTACCGGCTTTACTGCGGACCAGGGGCAGCAGTTCAGGGCGCATCTGGAGCAGACACTGCTGGCACCGGTACTCGACGAAGTCATGGCTTGCATGCGCGGGCAGGGCGACTGGCATGGTGAAATGAGCGGCATAAGGGCCGATGGCAGCAGCTTTCCCTTGCGGTTACGGCTAAAAGCGGTGCATGGGCGCAATGATGCCGGCCTGACCCACATTGTAGTGTTCTTTTCCGACCTGACCCAGTTCCGTCAGACCCAGCAGAGGCTGGATTATCTGGCCTGTTATGACGAATTGACCGGCCTGATCAATCGCAATCGTTTTCATCAGCAGTTGCAGGATGTATCGCGCAAGGAAGGGCAGTCATCCGCAAGACTGGCGCTGCTGCATATCGACCTGGATCGCTTCAAGCTGCTTAATGAATGCTTTGGCACGAATATCGGTGACGAGGTGTTGCGCCTTGTCGGACGTCGCCTGCAGCGCTTTGCCGGTTCTCAGCACAGTCTGGCCCGGCTTGGTGGTGACGAGTTCGTGATGATTGTGTCCGGGGGTGGCAGTACTGAAGAGCTGGGACGTCTCGCCGACGAGGTGTTGGCGACGCTCTGTGCACCCTTTGCTGCTGCAGGCCAGGAGCTGTTGTTGAGTGCATCTGTTGGCATCAGCCTGAAGCTTGATGACAGCCTGGATGCCAATACCCTGCTTAATCGCGCCGCAATGGCATTGGCACATGCCAAATACCTGGGTGGCAATACCTGGCAGCTGTACCGTGACGAGATGAGCGTGGATGGCAGTGAGCGCCTGCGACTTGAGCAACAGCTGCGACGAGGCTTGAAAGAGGGTCACGTCAGTGCCCACTATCAGCCCAAGCTGTGCCTGCAGGAGAATCGTATTTATGCGGTGGAAGCGCTGGCGCGCTGGCAGCATCCGGAGCTGGGCATGATTTCGCCGGCCCAGTTCATTCCGCTGGCCGAAGAAACCGGCCTGATCGGCGAGCTGAGTGAAACCATCCTGCATCAGGCCTGTAGTCAGGCAAAGGCCTGGCTGGATGCAGGTACGCCAGTGCAGGTGTCGGTCAACCTGTCGGTGCAGCATCTGCGTCAGGGTAATGTGCTGAACCTGGTGCGCCAGGCGCTTGAACAAGCTGACTTGCCCGCCGGCATGCTGGAGCTGGAGCTGACCGAAAGCCAGTTGCTGGATGGGTCGAATGGCCTGCTGGACACCATCGCCGAGTTGCGTGCACTGGGCGTCGAGATTGCCGTTGATGATTTTGGTACCGGCTACTCTTCACTGGGCTATCTGAAACAGTTGCCGGCCAACTGTTTGAAGATCGACCGCAGCTTCGTGCACGACCTGGCTCCCGGCAACAAGGGGGAGGCCATTACCCGTGCCATCGTTGCCATGGCTCATGGCTTGTCACTGAAAGTGGTGGCTGAAGGAGTGGAAACGCCTGAGCAGCTGGAAATGCTGCGCAACATGGGCTGTGATGCGGTGCAGGGTTTTCTGATTGCACGACCGGCTGTGGCAGGGGACCTTGAGAGCCAGCTGCGTGTGCAGAGTGGGCTGGTAGAAGTACCGGCATGCGCCGGTGCCTGAGCGTCCGTCCCGGACGAGGGGTACGGCAAGATAGAAATTATTTAAGTCTGCAGCCTGCCGCAGTTGGCGGCAGGCTGACAGAGATCAGAGGTTGCGCATCAGCAACGCATAGTCCAGCTGCAC
>CAZKTB010000151.1:0-3823 GCA_964555485.1 uncultured Thiopseudomonas sp.
CCCTTATCAAGCAATTCAGCGATATCGCCGGAAAGACCTTAGGCCAGGGAGGCTTTGGCTTTCTCGACAATGGCGGCAAAAGCTGCTTTTTCGTTCACTGCCAGATCAGCCAGAACCTTACGGTCGATTTCAATGGAAGCCTTTTTCAGGCCTGCAATGAAACGGCTGTAGGACAGACCGTTGATGCGTGCACCAGCGTTGATACGTGCAATCCACAGAGCGCGGAACTGACGCTTGCGCTGACGACGGTCACGGTAGGCGTACTGACCGGCCTTGATAACGGCTTGCTTGGCTACACGGAAGGTGCGCGAACGCGCGCCGTAGTAACCTTTGGCCAGCTTCAGAACTTTTTTGTGACGGGCACGTGCTTGAACACCGCGCTTTACTCGAGCCATTTCTTATCTCCTCAACCTTTATTAACGAACACGCAGCATGCGTTCAACACGAGCAACCTCGGAAGGATGCAGCTGGCTGGTACCACGCAGTTGACGCTTACGTTTGGTAGTCATTTTGGTCAGGATGTGGCTCTTGAAAGCGTGCTTGTGCTTCAGGCCGTTGCCCGTAGCTTTGAAGCGCTTTTTGGCGCCGCTCTTGGTTTTCATTTTTGACATGTTTGAACTCCGCATTCAAAGGTATAAAACAACAGTAACCTTGGGGCCTGTCAACGCCCGGGCTGCAAGCAGCCTGTTGGGGTTACTTCTTCTTTTTGGGGGCGAGTACCATGATCAGCTGGCGTCCTTCCATTTTCGGGCGCTGTTCAACGGTGCCGTATTCCTCCAGGTCCTTTTCGACCTGTTGGAGCAGCTCCATGCCCAGCTCCTGGTGTGCCATCTCGCGGCCGCGGAATCGCAAGGAAACCTTGGCCTTATCCCCATCTTCAAGGAAACGTATCAGGTTGCGTAGTTTTACCTGATAATCCCCTACGTCCGTCCCTGGGCGAAACTTCACTTCTTTCACCTGGGTCTGTCTCTGGTTTTTACGTGCCTGCGCCTGCTGCTTTTTACGCTCAAACAGGTGCTTGCCGTAGTCCATGACACGACATACAGGTGGTTGTGCATCCGGAGAGATTTCAACCAGATCCAGCTTGGCCTCTTCGGCAGCGGCCAGTGCTTCGTCAATCGAGACGATCCCGACTTGTTCTCCGTCGGCGCCAATCAGGCGTACTTCACGGGCGGTAATGTTTTCATTAATCGGTGCTTTTGGGGCTGAACGTCTGTCTTGTCTCATATCTCGTTTAAAAATTCCTCTCAGGATGTGGCTTGCGCCGAATTCGCTGCAGCCCACTGTCCTGCTCGCCTCTTTGCGATTCCATGAAGACAGATCTGCAACGCGTTGTTTTTACTGCTTCTTGCCAGCAAAAATCAACTGACATGAAGTCTTGTTAAAATTTGACTCGCGAATTCTATAGGCAAATGAATGATTACTCAAGTGAAACATCCAGTATTAAAGTCACATTCAAGACTTTATATATGGATTTGGCTTCTAGTTAGATGCATTAACAGGCGACTGCCAACACTATTTGGCGCAGTTACCCACAGTGCTTGTGGATAACCCTGTAGACAAGCTGCCGGCAAATTGATCCTGGCCAGTAACGGCAACGCCCATTCGAAAATTGTTCATTTTTTGTACTGACGGCAAATTGGCTTTAGTTTCACAAGCTTACAAAACAAATGATCCTGAGATGATTCACTGGCCAACCAGGTCGTGCAGTCGTGAAAAGACGGATTCTGCCTGTTGGCAACTGCTGCAAGGGCCGGAACCCGCTGCCAACGAACCTTTACAGGAAAGCAATAACAACCCAAAACTCCGCCCGCAGGCTCGCTTGTGCATTTCAAATGCGACAACGGCCGGTTATATTCAATGAGAATATAGTCGTCGGTCGATTTGACCGCCAGCGCAGCTTGGCATGAAAGGACATTGCATGAGTTACCCCATCGAAGAAAAACTGGTTGTCGGCGTCGCTTCCAGCGCGCTGTTTGACCTGTCAGAGTCCAACCAGGTATTCGAGCGCCAGGGCGTTACTGCCTATCGCGAGCATCAGCAGGATCACATTGACCAGCCTTTTGACAAGGGTGTGGCCTTTCCTTTCATTCGCCGTTTCCTGTCGATCAACCAGGTTTTTCCCGAGCTGATGCCGGTCGAGGTGGTGCTGTTGTCACGCAACTCGCCGGAAACCGGCCTGCGCGTATTCCGCTCCATCGAGCATTACGGGCTGGACATCACCCGTGCCGCCTTCATGGGCGGCGGCTCGCCCCACGAATTCATTGATGCCTTCAACGCCTCGCTGTTTCTCAGTGCCCACCAGCCGGATGTGTAGCAGGCAATTGCCAGCGGCTTTCCTGCCGGCCTGGTGCTGCCGGGTACGGTCGAGGACGACGAAAGCGACCATCAGTTGCGAGTGGCCTTTGACTTTGACGGCGTGATTGCCGATGACGAGTCCGAAGCCGTGTACAAAAGCGGTGATCTGGCCAGTTTTCAGGCTCATGAACAGCAAAAACAGGCCATTCCCCATTCACCCGGTCCGCTGGCCGACCTGTTTCGCAAGCTGTCACATCTGCAGCGGCTGGAGCGCGAACTGCTAAGCGGAAACCCGGATGGCAAGAAGATCCTCAACGTATCCATTGTCACTGCCCGCAGTGCTCCGGCCCACGAACGGGTACTGACCACTCTGCGTGACTGGGGCGTGGAAACGGACGAGGCGTTCTTTCTTGGCGGCATGGAAAAACTGCGCATTTTGCAGGTGCTCAAGCCGCACATTTTCTTCGACGACCAGGTCAGTCATCTCAATGCAGGCGAAGCTGCCATTCCGATGGTGCATATCCCCTTTGGCGTAGCCAACCGCCAACAGGCTTGAAACCTGTTGTAGCCAGCTATTGACCTGTGCGGTTTCAAATTCGGGTAATTGAAGTTTCGAGTGACGAGAAGCAGCGCCGGAGCCACAGGCGCCAAGATCAATTAATGGAATTGGCCAGGCCGGCCACTAGAGATGGCCGATGATCACGTCCATCAGCTCGTCGGTGATGGCATCCTGGCGGCGGCTGTTGATGTGCTGGTTGAGCTCGAACAGGCGCTCGTCCACTGACTGCTGCGCCTGCTGCATCAGCGCCAGTCGTGCGGCGTTTTCGGTCGCCATGGCTTCGGCCTGGGCCCGGTACACTCTGCTGAATACATAGTTGCGCACCAACGCTGCCAACATGGGCGCGGCATCCATGGTGAAGGCTGGCAGCGACCTGCCCGGCCAGGCGGCAGAGGGTTCCAGCAGCGACTTGGGCAACGGCAGCAGGGGTACCACCTTCTCGTGTCTTGTACCCTGCTCCACGCGCTCGGTATAAGCTAGATCAATCGCCAGTCCGGTCAGGGATTCCGCTCCTGTAACCGGTTCGATCTGGCGCACAATTTCGCCGGCCAGCCGGGTAATGCCTTCTACCGACGCCGGCGGCATCAGTACCAGTTGCGACTTGATGCCATGATCCTGTAGGGCATCGGCCAGTTGCGAGCCGATGCATAGCAGTCGGGTCGGTATCCGGGTGTTTTCCCAGTAACGGGCCACTTCCAGTGCCAGCACTTCGTTGTAGTTGCCACACAGGCCATGGTCGGAGCCAAAGGCAATCAGCAGTGCCTGCTGCGGCTTCTCCTGCCAGCGGTACAAGCCCGAGCTGGCATGGGCGAAGTTGGCAAAACCCTTTTCCACCACCTGCTGATAGCTGGTAATGGCTGCAGCCGCCTGTTCGTAAGGCACGGCATTGATCGCCGACAGCGCCTTCATCGTGCGTACGATGCCGCCGATGCTGTCGAGCGTCGCCTGCTGCCGGCTCAGCTGCTC
>CAZKTB010000152.1:0-3809 GCA_964555485.1 uncultured Thiopseudomonas sp.
CTTCGCTTCGCTCGCTGCAACATCAGCCGCTTTTTCTTCCGGCTTCGCCGGTGCTTCGGGCTCGCTGATCTGCAACAGTTTTTCCGGCTCCTCAATCTTCGGAGCAGGCTCTGCAGCTGCCGGAGCAGACGGATCAAAGCCCTGCACCGCTGCCGGAGCAGCAACAGCTGTCGCAGCTGCTTCAGCAGCTACCGGCTTATCGCTGCGCGGCTGCGTCTCGGGCTTGGCTTCTGCAGCTTGCTGCTGGTTGCCGCCGGCTTCTGCCTGATTGACCACTTCTTCCTGTGCCGGACGCTCACGCCTTGCCGCCGGACGGCGACGCTGGCCACGGGAGCGGCGACGAGGACGTTCTTCCTCATTGGCTGCCGGCTCGGCAACTGCCTCGTTCTCGCGGGCTTCGGCTGCCTCGGCCTGCTGCTGTTGCTTCAACTCCTGCTCGACTTCGGCATTTTGCTGACGCTGGCGACGGCCGCGATTCTGGTTGTCGTCATCACGCTGCTGTCTGCCAGCATCCTGGCCACGACCGGCATTGTTGTTGCGACGGTTATTGTTGTTGCCTGCCGAACGCTCCTGGCGATCCTGGCGTTCCTGCCTTTCCTGACGCTCGGGCTGGCCGTTACGCTCATCACGCTGCGGACGCTCACGACGACCGCCCGCTTCCTGCTGGGAGCGACGATCTTCACGCGGCTTGCGCTCCTCGTCACGGCTGCGCGGACCGCCTTCGCGACGACGACCACCAATCTGGCGATTGCCTGCATTACGCTCGTTGCGGCGGCCGCCACCCTGGCGTGGCTCGGCTACGGTTTCTTCTTCAACTTCTTTTTCAGCATTGGCAAACAGGCCGACCAGCGACTTCACCAGTCCCTTGATCAGGCCCTTGTCCGGTGTGGCACCAGCTGCAGCTGCTGCAGCGGCCGCTGGAGTGGCGACAGGACCACGGTCCCGGGCCGAAGTCTTGACTGCAGCCTCTTCACGCACCAGCGCACGGCTGGTGCTGACGGTAACCTGGCTGTCATCAATTTCTTCAGTAGCCATCTCATAGCTGGACTGACCGGACTGGGCTTCAGGGCTGTCATCACGCAGACGCTGTACATCGAAGTGCGGTGTTTCCAGATGATCGTCCGGCAGGATGAAGATGCGCACGCGGGTACGCAGCTCGATCTTGGTGATGGCGTTACGCTTCTCGTTGAGCAGGAAAGCGGCGACCTGCAGCGGTACGCGGGCGCGGACCTCGGCAGTGCGATCTTTCAGTGCTTCTTCCTCGATCAGGCGCAGAATCGCCAGCGAGATGGATTCGACATCACGGATCACGCCCTGGCCATTACAGCGCGGGCAGACCATGCCGCTGGTTTCGCCCAGTGACGGGCGCAGGCGCTGACGGGACATTTCCAGCAGGCCAAAGCGCGAGATACGGCCAATCTGGACCCGTGCGCGGTCGGCTTCCAGGCACTGACGCATGCGGTCTTCCACCGCACGCTGGTTCTTCATCGGCGTCATGTCGATGAAGTCGATCACGATCAGGCCGCCAATGTCGCGCAGGCGCAGCTGACGGGCAATTTCTTCGGCCGCTTCCAGGTTGGTCTGCAGCGCGGTTTCCTCGATGTCGCTGCCACGGGTGGCGCGTGCCGAGTTGATGTCGATGGACACCAGTGCTTCGGTCGGGTCGATCACCAGTGCGCCACCGGATGGCAGCTTCACTTCACGCTGGAAGGCGGTCTCGATCTGGCTCTCGATCTGGAAACGGTTGAACAGGGGGACCGGGTCCTGATACAGCTTTACCTTGCTGGCATACTGCGGCATCACCTGCTGGATGAAAGCCAGCGCCTCGTCATAGGCGTCGTGGCTGTCGATCAGCACTTCACCGATATCCTGACGCAGGTAGTCACGGATGGCACGGATGATGACGTTGCTCTCCTGATAGATCAGGAACGGCGCCTTGCGGCTGCCAGAGGCGTCCTTGATGGCAGTCCACAGCTGGGCCAGATAATCCAGGTCCCACTGCAGCTCTTCGGTGGTACGGCCAAGGCCGGCAGTACGCACGATCAGACCCATGTCGGCCGGTGCATTCAGGCCGCTCAGCGCTTCGCGCAGCTCCTGGCGTTCCTCGCCCTCGATACGGCGGGAAATGCCACCAGCACGGGGGTTGTTCGGCATCAGCACCATGTAGCGGCCGGCCAGGCTGATGAAGGTGGTCAGGGCCGCGCCCTTGTTGCCACGCTCTTCCTTGTCGACCTGGACAATGACTTCCTGGCCTTCGTCGAGCACATCCTTGATGTTGACGCGGCCGCCCTCTACGGGCTTGTTGAAGTATTCGCGGGAAATCTCTTTAAGAGGCAGGAAACCGTGCCGATCGGAGCCGAAGTCGACAAATGCGGCTTCAAGGCTTGGCTCGATGCGGGTGATGCGGCCCTTGTAGATATTGGACTTTTTCTGTTCACGGGCGCCGGATTCGATATCGATATCAAACAGGCGCTGGCCGTCAACCAGTGCAACACGCAACTCTTCGGGCTGGGTTGCGTTAATCAGCATTCTTTTCATGGGGTACCAGTACATTCCGTGTCACGGAAAAGCATTGGCACTCGACCCCTTCCAGATTGTGTTGGGCGCGCGCAATTGGGTATACCCAACCGTGTCCAGCTACGGAACCTGTGTGTTCCGTGCGACAGCGTCTCCGGCTGCACCGGCTTCTGGCCTGCAGCACTGCTCCATGCATGGGCAAACCGGTGCGGCCATGCCTGCTTCCGGTTTGCAGCCCCTGCGGAAATCACCTTGCAGGGGTCATCTATGGAACCATTACTCAAGGAGGAGGAATCCGCATCCGGCAGCATACCTGTTTCGCCCGTGTTCACTTGTGGGCCGTGTCTGCCGATTGTGGTGCATCTCCACCCTACACATGTTTGCCGCCGTTCCGGCTTCCTGTTGCATGACCAGCGGATATGCGGCTGCCGGCGTTAAACGTCACGGTCAGTCCTGCCACCTTGTTCCGGTCCTGCCAACCGGTAATGCCGGCCAGCGTATTCAAATCCTGGTTTGATCGGGTGCCGCTCTTTTACGTGAGCGGGTTCATTATGTGCCAGGAGCCTGCCGGCGCGGACTTTCTCACGCGGCCCTGCTGCTCCTTGCGTACAGTGTTCCGACTCTTGCGCCACTGGCCAGTCCTGCCGGCAGTGGTAAGGCGGTCGTTGCCTGTGAAACATTTTCCGGGCTTGCGCACTGAATAATTAGAATAAAGTATGTGCACCTGCTAGATTACCCGACTGCATAGCGCAGCAGCGAGAATATAGCAGCAAGCTGCCTGCGCTTCAATTACCAGCTAGCGGTCTTCACCTACAAATGAGCAATTCTGTGACTCCCGTGCCCGCCAGGGTCGAGTTTGTCGAGGTTGGCGACGGTTTTGCCGGCCAGCGTATCGACAACTTTCTCATCAGCCATCTCAAGGGTGCGCCCAAAACCCTGATCTACCGCATCCTGCGCAAGGGCGAGGTAAGGGTCAACAAGGGTCGCATTCGCCCGGACTACCGGCTACAGGCCGGTGACCTCATCCGTATTCCGCCACTGCGCCTGCCACCGCCGGACCTGCCGCCTGTGGTTGGCCAGGGCCTGCTCGAGCGTCTGGAAGCGTCCATCGTCTTTGAGGACAACCAGCTGCTGGTGGTCAACAAGCCGGCCGGCATTGCCGTGCACGGCGGCAGCGGCCTGCAGTTCGGCATCATCGAGGCGTTTCGCCAGTTGCGCCCGCAATGCAAGGAACTGGAGCTGGTACACCGCCTCGACCGCGATACCTCCGGCCTGCTGTTGCTGGCCAAGAA
>CAZKTB010000153.1:0-3783 GCA_964555485.1 uncultured Thiopseudomonas sp.
GATCCAGCTCAAATCATGCTCGTGGGCATATGCTTCAAGCCGCTCACGGCTGATACCCAGCAAGGGTCGCAATAATTGTCCGGCTCCCAGCGAGCGCGACAATGGCATGCCCTGCAAACCGGCCACACCACTACCGCGCAGCAGGCGCAACAGCAGGGTTTCCGCCTGGTCATCCATGTGCTGGCCCAGCATCAGGACTTCCCCAGCCTTGAGCTGGCCGGCAAAAGCCGCATAGCGCGCATCACGCGCCGCCTGCTCGGTACTGGCCTCTTCGGCCACCTGCACCCGAACCACCAGCAAAGGCACGCCCAGCTGCTCACAGACCTTGCGGCAATGCTCCGGCCAGCCATCGGCGACCTGCTGTAGTCCGTGATGAACATGCAGCGCGCGCAATGGTTGCCCACCATTCTCGCGACAAAATTCTGCCAGCAGATGCAGCAAAACACAGGAATCCAGCCCGCCGGAAAAGGCCACACACCAGCCGGCAGCATCCAGATGGTTGCGCAGAAGCGGTGCAAGATGGTCAGTCAGCCGGTTGCTCATGTGTTTTAGCTAGTGTGAAGTTAGAGGTATCGACAAAAGCGCCCGCACGCCGGAATCCGGCAGCGCAGGTCTTGCAATTGCATTCGCCCAATACGCATCAACCCGCCAAAAAGCGGGTTGATGCGGTTTGAAGCCTGTTGCTGCATGCAGCATGAGCGACAGCAATCAGTCTTCCAGGCCGAAGCTCATCAGCTTGGCATAGCGCTGTTCCAGCAGCTCGTCATCACTCAGCACCATCAGCTCGGCAAGCTGGGCATTGAGGGTGCGACGGATCTGTGATGCCATCTCTGCCAGGTCGCGGTGGGCGCCGCCCAGTGGCTCCTCGATGACATGATCAACGATACCCAGACCGGCCAGGCGGTCGGCCGTGATGCCCATGGCTTCCGCAGCCTCTGGCGCCTTCTCGGCACTGCGCCAGAGGATGGAGGCACAGCCTTCGGGAGAAATCACCGCATAGGTGGAGTACTGCAGCATGTTGAGACGGTCACAGACGCCAATAGCCAATGCACCACCGGAACCGCCCTCACCAATCACAGTGGCGATGATCGGGGTTTTCAGTCGTGACATGACGCGCAGGTTCCAGGCAATCGCCTCGCTCTGGCCACGCTCTTCGGCATCAATGCCGGGGTACGCACCAGGGGTGTCGATGAAGGTCAGGATTGGCAGGCCAAAACGCTCGGCCATTTCCATCAGGCGGCAGGCCTTGCGATATCCCTCGGGGCGCGGCATGCCGAAGTTACGGCGTACCTTTTCGCGCACTTCACGGCCCTTCTGGTGACCGATCACCATTACCGGAGTGCCTTCAAAGCGGGCAATACCACCGACAATGGCAGCATCGTCGGCAAAGTGGCGGTCGCCGTGCAGCTCTTCAAATTCGGTAAACAGGTAGTCGATGTAGTCCAGCGTGTAGGGGCGCTGCGGATGACGCGCCATGCGGGCTACCTGCCAGCTGTCCAGATCGGAAAAAATGTTCTTGGTGAGAGTCTTGTTCTTTTCTTGCAGGCGGGCAATCTCGTCACTGATGTTCAGTTCGTTATCACTGCCGACCCGGCGCAACTCTTCGATTTTCGCCTGCAGATCGGCGATAGGCTGTTCAAAGTCGAGAAAATTCGGGTTCATGTGTCATCCAGCTTTGTTTATGACCCGCTGCTTGTCAGGGGTCCATTGCAATAGTGGCAGGCGGCATTCCGGCCCGGCACTACCGTTAAGATTCATCAACGATAATTAAGGAAGACGTTGTCTTGGCCAAACAGGTCACGCAGGCGCTGAATCAGCTCGTCGGCAGGTTCCACCTTCCAGCTGTCGTCCAGCTCGAGACAGGCTCTGGCCTGCTCTCCACTATACTCAAGGCTCACCTTGCAGCCACCACGAAACTGTTGCAACAAGTTGCGCATCTGTTCGCCCTGCCCGTTATCCAGCGCAGTTGCATCCAGACGCAGACGCAGGCTTTCTGCCAGGCTGGTGCGGGCCTCTTCCAGTCCCATGACCCGGCGCGCCCTGAATCTTAACCCACCGGAGAAGTCGTCATGGCTGACTTCACCCTCAACTACAACCAAGGTATCAGTCTGCAGCAGACCATGGGCCTGGTTGAAGGCCTCGGCAAACAGCGAGGCCTCGATACGTCCGGAACGGTCATCCAGGGTGATGAAGGCCATGCGATCACCCTTCTTGTTGCGCATCACGCGCTGGGCAACGATGAGCCCGGCAACCGTCTGGGTATCCCTTGATGGCCGCAGATCAACGATCTTCTGGCGGGCAAAACGGCGTACTTCCTGCTCGTATTCGTCAATCGGGTGACCGGTCAGATACAGGCCAAGGGTATCCTTCTCGCCCTTCAGGCGCTCTTTCAGTGTCAGCGGGCGCGCATTGCGATACTGCTCATAAGCGTCCTCTTCTTCAGCGGCAAACAGGCCGCCAAACAGGTCCATGTTGCCGCTTTCACGATCACGTGCCGCCTGACCGGCAGCCTGGATGGCTTCTTCCATGGCGGCAAGCAGGATGGCTCGGTTGCGATCGACGCCATCAAGATAGTCCTTGGCATCATCAGAGAAATACGGGCCAAGCCGGTCCAGCGCACCGCTGATAACCAGTGCATGCAAGGTACGCTTGTTGACCCGTTTCAGATCGATCCGGGCACAGAAGTCGAACAGATCGCTAAAGGCTTCACCTGCCTGGCGCGCCTCGATGATGGCAGCTACCGGCCCCTCACCCACGCCCTTGATGGCACCCAGCCCGTACACCACCTCGCCACTGGGGTTGACGGTGAACTTGAAGCTCGAATGATTGACGTCCGGCGCAACTATGCGCAGCTTCATGTCGCGGCATTCTTCGATCAGGGTCACCACCTTGTCGGTGTTGTCCATGTCCGCCGAGAGTACCGCCGCCATGAACTCGGCCGGATAGTGCTTTTTCAGCCAGGCTGTCTGGTAGGACACCAGGCCATAGGCCGCCGAGTGCGACTTGTTGAAACCATAGCCGGCAAACTTTTCCACCAGATCGAAGATGTTTCCTGCCAGATCGGCACTGATATCGTTCTTTTCGCAACCAGCAACAAACAGCCCGCGCTGACGTGACATTTCTTCCGGGTCTTTCTTGCCCATGGCACGACGCAGCATGTCGGCACCACCAAGGGTATAGCCGGCCATGACCTGGGCAATCTGCATCACCTGCTCCTGATAGAGGATGATGCCGTAGGTGGGCTCCAGCACAGGCTCAAGGCCTTCGTACTGGTAGTCGGGATGAGGGTAGGCCAGCTCGGCACGGCCGTGCTTGCGATTGATGAAGTCGTCCACCATGCCCGACTGCAGCGGACCGGGACGGAACAGTGCCACCAGGGCAATCAGGTCTTCCAGGCAATCGGGCTTGAGCTTCTTGATCAGCTCCTTCATGCCGCGCGACTCGAGCTGGAACACCGCCGTGGTCTCGGCACGCTGCAGCAACTGGTAGGTCGGCTTGTCGTCCAGCGGGATATGGTCAATATCCACCAATTCTTCGCCGCGCTCGGCGCGGGTCGCATTGATGGTTTCCAGCGCCCACTTGATGATGGTCAGGGTACGCAGGCCGAGGAAGTCGAACTTGACCAGACCCGCCGACTCGACATCATCCTTGTCGAACTGGGTTACCAGGCCGCTACCATCCTCGTCACAGAGTGTGGCGGAAAAGTCAGTCAGCTTGGTGGGCGCTATCACCACACCACCAGCGTGCTTGCCGGTACCCCTGGTGACGCCTTCCAGTTTGAGG
>CAZKTB010000154.1:0-3759 GCA_964555485.1 uncultured Thiopseudomonas sp.
GGTGCATTGACCTGAAGTAAACACCCAGATCCTGTACTTTTTCTACAAACTCCCAAAAACGCTCCCGAATGTCTTCAGGACAGTCGCCCTCACCGTCGCGCAGCTGTCGCAGGGTCAAACCGGGCAGGGGGTGATAGTGCACCACATCACGCTCAATACTCGGAATCCGGTAAACGTTGATAATCTCGGGGCAGGGGATACCCAGTTGTCTGAGTTTTGCAGCGTTATCGGCGAAGCGCTGGGCATAAGGCCAGATGGCTGCGGAGCTGATCAGGCGTTTGCGGCGAAATAGTTTCAGGAAGGTTCCGTCAGGCAGAATGATCACTTTGTCACCGTGACCGTCTTGCTCGATCACCTTGCCACCTTCGCGCAAGGCGAGGTAGTCGTCGTGCGGGAGTATTTGCATGATTTCTCCGTGTTGTCTGGCGGAGCAGTTTACCCGAATCGGTCATGGCAGGCACGTGAAGCACCGCTAGCTTGTGGACTGGATGAAAAAGTTGGACAGAGCAGGTTCTTGTGCGAATAAATTCGCACCTACAGATAGATAAACCCGCACCTGCAGAATGTGGCTTCCATGCGCTGCTATACTGAGCAGCATTTCTTGTAAGGTTTAAGGCTTTTATTGATGTTGAGTATTTTTCGCCACTGGCGCGAAAAGGGCTGGTCGCCAATCACGGCGGCAGACTACCGTGCAGCCTGGTTCAAATTTGGTGGCAGCGTCATGACCCACCCTGATTTTGTTGAGCAGCTCTCCGGGCTGGCCGGCATACCAGTGCGCTATCTGGGTTGGGTGGTCGGTGGTGATGTGCAGGCTGCAGTAGCAATTTGGGGGCGTGAGCTGGCGTTGTCCAAAGAAGGCCTGAAAAAACACGGCAAACGCAGACTGTTCGACTTGGGCAATGCCGAGGTCATCATTCCGCAAGCAGCCAATGTTGATATACAGCTGCGTCACCGCGTGAAGTTTGTTTCCGCTCTGCATGAGGGGCGCATAAGCGGACTAAGTGCACAGAAGCAGGAAATAACCCTGCTGCGCGAGCCCGAGGAATACAGCAAGAAGTTCCGCTATAACCAGCGCCGTGAGCTGCGTTTGCTGGAAGAGCAGGGTGGCGAACTGCTGGACTTCACCGCATTGGCCAGCAGCGAGCAGGCGAGCATCTATAGTGACCTGTTTGAAAAGCGCTGGAATTTTGCCACGCCGGGCAAGGAGCGTCTGACCGAAGTGTTTGAGCTGTTGCGGCCTTATCTGGTGGGTTCTTACATTTGCGTAAACGGCCAGCCAGCTGCCGCGCAGATTCTGTACAGGGTTGAATCGCCCGAGTGGATCAGTGTTGAATTCATCAATGCCGGGGTAGATCCCCAGTTCAACGAGTTGAGTCCGGGTAGCGTACTGACCTGGGTGAACACCCAGGACGAATGGGAATATGCCCGGGCGCAAAGCAAGGCACTACGCTACTCCTTCGGTCGCGCTGACCGTGAATATAAGGACCGTTGGTGCCACCGCGTGGCAGTGTTTGAAGTAAAGTAAAACCGCTCTTGCCAAGGTTGCTAAGCAGACTGGAGGCAAGGTTAGTCTGGATTGATTTGTAGAAGGTAAGCTATGCAGGATATTCGCTGGATACAGCGTCTAAGCAACTACAAGAGAGCCCGCACGCGACTGACTGATGCAGTCGAGCTGGCTGCTGCCCGTGAGTTGAGTGACCTGGAAAAGCAGGGGCTTATCCAGGCCTTTGAGTTTGTTTTTGAGCTGGCTTGGAACCTGATGAAAGACTATTTCACTTATCAGGGTAATCCGGATATTACCGGCTCCCGTGATGCCATTCGCAGTGCTTTCAAGGCGGGCTTGATTGAAGATGGCTCAGGCTGGATGGAAATGATCAAAAGCCGCAACCAGTCCTCTCATACATATAACGAAAGCGTAGCCAACGAAATTTGTGACAAGATTTTGACGAGTTACCACGGGCTGTTTGCTGACTTTGAACAGCATATGCAGGATCTGGCTGAGCAGCATCAGTCATGAATGAGCGATTTGGTTTGCCAGAGCACGTCATTGAGCAGCTGTGCAGTATTTTTTGGGGTTATCCGGAGATTGAGCGTGTGCTGGTCTATGGCTCCCGGGCCAAGGGTAATTACCGCCCCGGTTCGGATATAGATTTGAGCCTGATTGCACCTGCCATGAGTTTTGACGCTCTACTGCAGATTGAAAACAGACTTGATGACCTTCTGCTACCCTGGATGATCGATCTGTCATTGCTACATCAGATCGAAAATCCTGACCTGGTTGCACATATCAACAGGGTAGGTATAGACCTCTGTGCTTTGGTTGAAAAACAAGCTTTGGCGCAGGAGCGCGGGGCGGACACTGATGACAACAATAATTAGTGCCAGCTCTTTTTTAAGGTAAAGCTCATGCCACAACGCAAACAACAGCTACTCAGACGTCACCGTAAAAACAAGCGCATGGCGCTGCTCACCCTGCTTTTGATCATCGGGCTGTGCAGCATCTTTTTGAGCTGGTGGTGCCTGCCATTGGGGTTGTTGCTGGCCTGGCTGGTCCATGAGGCGTGGTTTGCCGACCACATCTTTTATTCTGCCAGTGATGACTATAAGTACAGTTTTCCGGCGGATACGGAGTGCCATGCACTGCAAATCAGTGATGGACAACTGCACTGGCCGGATGCAGAACAGGCCCGTCCGGACAGCACGCTGATTCTGCAGGTACGTATCAAAAGCAGCTGGCTGGGCAGGCTGTTTGATCCCTGGATTCAGTCGGGTGATGACAGGCAAACCTTTGAGCGCGGTGCCAGCGGCATTCGCTACCTGAACCTTACTGGCCAGCTTGAGCAACTACGTAACGGGCTGGTCCTGAAGGGTCAGCATTGCCGGCTGCAACCAGCAGTGCAGCTACACGTGTTTGCAGCGCCAGAGCTGTCTGGTAAGCGCATGCTGATTCTGGCACCACACGCCGATGATGCGGAATTGTCAGCGTTCGGCCTGTACAGCAGCATGCCGGATACTACGGCCATCGTTACCCTGAGCCAGGGCGAGATCGAGACCAGGTTCTATCAACAAATGGGGCTGGAGTCGCAGCAAGCCGCCCGGCTAAAGGGCCGCTTGCGCAGCTGGGATAGCCTGGCCATTCCTCTCTGGGGTGGCGTGAAGCAGGAGCGCTGTGTACAGCTGGGCTATTACTGCCTGCAGTTGCCTGCCATGCGCAAGCAGCCGGAACAGGCATTTGGTTCACGGGAGTCGGGCGAGACCGATGTGCGCACAGTGCGCGGGCAGAATCCGTTCCAGTTGCCATCGGATAAGGACGGGGTGCCAAGCTGGAACAACCTGGTGGCCGACCTGGCTGCCTGCCTGCAGCACTTCAAGCCGCAGGTGGTGATGATGCCCCATCCCGAGCTGGACCCGCACAGTGACCATATAGCCACCGCGCAGGCTTTCCATCAGGCGCTTGAGCAGCTGGACGCAAAGCCGGAGTTTTTGCTGCTGTACGCCAACCATCTGCACGACAATGACCGCTGGCCCATGGGTCAGGCAGGCACGGGCGTGGCCTTGCCTCCGGCAATGGAGCCGCTACCGGCCTTGCCGCTGTTCAGTCATGTACTGAGTGCGGATACCCAGATGGACAAGGCCATGGCTCTGCGCATGCATCATGACCTGCAACCGCCCCTTAACACCAAGATGCGAGTGCGCCGCCTGATCCAGCAGCTGCTCATCGGTCGGCGCTGGCCGAAGACCGGTGACAACGAGTTCTTG
>CAZKTB010000155.1:0-1644 GCA_964555485.1 uncultured Thiopseudomonas sp.
GCTGCCGAACTGATCCGCGAGAAGATCATGCGTCAGCTGGGTGCCGAATTGCCCTATCAGATGACCGTGGAGATCGAGGATTTCAAATACGAAGGCCGCATCCTGCACATTCATGGCCTGATTCTGGTCGAGCGTGAGGGGCAGAAGAAGATCCTCATCGGCGAGAAGGGCGAGCGTATCAAGCTGATCGGCCAGGAAGCGCGCAAGGACATGGAAACGCTGTTTGACAGCAAGATCATGCTCAATCTCTGGGTCAAGGTGAAGAAGGGCTGGTCTGACGATGAACGAGCCCTGCGTTCGCTGGGCTACCAGGACTGACCACAGGGCAGCCCGGTATGGACACACAGGCGGCAGACCGGGCATTTGTCCTGCATGTGCGGCCCTACAAGGAAACCAGCGCGCTGGTTGACCTCTTTACCCGCAGGCAGGGTCGTATCCGTGCCGTGCTGCGTGGCTATCGTAGCCACAAAGGCAGTGCGGCCCGGCCGTTCAACTGTCTGGAAATCGAACTGCGTGGCCGCAGCGAGCTGAAAACCCTGTCCAGGCTTGAGCCGGCCGGCAACTTCCTGCTTTTGCAGGGTCAGCGCATGATGTGCGCACTTTATTTGAATGAACTCAGCATGCGGCTGTTGCCATTGGCCGATCCGCAACCTCTGGTGTTCGATCACTATGACCTGACCCTGCAGGCGCTGGCCGCAGATCAGCCGGTGGAACCCTTGTTGCGCACCTATGAATGGCGCCTGCTGGAACAGCTGGGATACGGCTTTTCTCTGGAACAGGACATCGAGGGCAATCCGCTCGAGCCCGGCCTCTGGTATCTGCTGCAACCGGAAAGCGGTTTTTTGCCGGTTGCCGGCATCCGCCCCGGAGCCTTTCTCGGCGCAGAGCTGCAAGCCCTGGCTGCCGTGCAATGGCAACAACCTGAAGTGTCCCGAACGGCCAAGCGCCTGATGCGTCAGGCCCTGGCACCCCATTTGGGCAACCGCCCGTTGATGAGCCGCGAACTTTTTATGCGGCACAAGGAGTCTTCTGCATGAACCTCAAACAACGCATTCTGCTTGGTGTGAACATCGACCATATCGCCACCGTGCGTCAGGCCCGTGGCGGTCGTGATCCCGATCCGGTCAAGGCGGCGCTGCTGTGCGAGCAGGCCGGTGCAGACGGCATTACCATCCATCTGCGCCAGGACCGTCGTCACATCCAGGACCGCGATGTCGAGCTGCTGCGCGAGCTGATCCGCACGCCGATGAATTTTGAAATGGCGGTCACCGAAGAGATGCTGTCGATTGCCGAGCGCATCAAGCCGGAACATGTCTGTCTGGTACCGGAAACCGCCGAGGAGCTGACTACCGAGGGTGGACTGGACGTGGCCGGACAGGAAGCCCGGGTTGCCGTGGCAGTGGAGCGTCTGCAAAAGGCCGGCTGCACGGTTTCGATTTTCCTCGATACTGACGAGCAGCAGATTCTTGCCGTCAAGCGCACAGGCGCAACAGCTATCGAACTGCATACCGGTCACTACGCCAAGGCGGATAGCGTTACACAACAGCAGCAGGAGCTGGAAAAGATCAGCAAGGCCGCTGCCTTTGCCCAGAAGCAGGGCCTGGTGGTCAATGCCGGTCACGGCCTGAACTACCAGAATGTGGA
>CAZKTB010000155.1:1744-3730 GCA_964555485.1 uncultured Thiopseudomonas sp.
CGCTGCGAGCATGCCCCGGCGGCCATAATCCGGATCAAGAAACTCTTTGGCCTGCTACTTGATGTCTACCATATCTGCGTATAAGATCTGCGCCAGATCCCAACAACTTGTGTTTTAAGCCTTGCTTGCTAATGGCAGGGCATCTACAGGAGTGCCCCCATGAAACAGGCTCTGGAAACCCCAATATCAACCAGTCACGATACAGCCATCGGGCTGCAGCCGGCATCGGCAGACATCTGGGATGCCAAATACCGCCTCAAGAGCAAGGACGGCCAGCCGGTCGACAAAAGCATCGGAGCCACCTACGCGCGGGTAGCACGTGCTCTGGCTGATATCGAACTGCCGGAAGATCGCGAACACTGGTACGAGCAATTCCTGTGGGCTCTGCACCGTGGCGCCATTCCGGCCGGTCGCATCATCTCCAACGCCGGTGCACTGGCCTGGAAACCGGCCACCTCGACCATCAACTGCACCGTTTCCGCCACCATCGGCGACTCCATGGATGACATCCTGGCCAAGCTGCATCAGGCCGGCCTGACCCTGAAAGCCGGCTGCGGTATCGGTTACGAGTTTTCCACCCTGCGTCCACGCGGTGCCTATGTGTCCGGTGCCGGTGCCTACACCTCGGGCCCGCTGTCGTTCATGGATATCTACGACAAGATGTGCTTCACCGTGTCCTCGGCCGGTGGTCGCCGCGGTGCGCAGATGGCAACCTTCGACGTTGGCCACCCCGACGTGCTGGATTTCATTCGCGCCAAGCGCGAGGACGGCCGCCTGCGCCAGTTCAACCTGTCACTGCTGATTACCAGCGAGTTCATGCAGGCGGTAGAAGAGGATGCCAACTGGACACTGGCATTCCCGGTCAGCCCGGCCGAGCAGCAGGCCGACAAGCTGGATCTGGATGACAGTTCGCAGATTGTCTGGCGCTACTGGTCCAGCCACAAGAACTATATTGTGCGTGAAGACGGCAAGGTTGCCTGCCGTGTCTACCGTGTGGTCAAGGCCCGACGCATCTGGGACTCGATCATGGCCTCCACCTACGATTTTGCCGAGCCGGGCTTCATCCTCATCGATCATGTCAACGAGATGAACAACAACTGGTTCTGCGAGGACATCCGTGCCACCAACCCCTGTGGCGAGCAGCCGCTGCCGCCCGAGGGCGCCTGCCTGCTGGGCTCGGTCAACCTGACACGCTTCGTCATCGACCCCTTCGGCAAGAAGCCGCGCTTCGACTGGGAGCGCTACCGCCAGGTGGTGGCCATCTTCACCCGCATGCTCGACAACGTGGTCGAGATCAATGGCCTGCCGCTGCCCGAGCAGCGTGACGAGATCTATCGCAAGCGCCGTCACGGCATGGGCTTCCTGGGTCTGGGCTCGACCATGACGCTGCTGGGCATGAAGTACGGCTCGGCGCAGTCGCTGGCGTTCACCGAGCAGGTGTCACGTGAGATGGCGCTGGAAGGCTGGCGTGCCGCGCTGGAGCTGAGCCGCGAGAAGGGTGTGGCGCCGATCATGGACGAGGACTTCACCGTGACCAGCGAGATGCTGGCCCGTCGTCCGGAAATGGCGGCTGACGGCCTGAAGGAAGGCGATACGGTCAAGGGCAAGGTGCTCTGGGCCCGCTACAGCCGTTACATGCAGCAGGTGGCCGAGGAAGATCCGGAGCTGGCCGAGGCGCTGGCCGAAGAGGGTGGACGCTTTACCCACCACACCTCCATCGCACCGACCGGTACCATTTCGCTGTCGCTGGCCAATAACGCCTCCAACGGCATCGAACCCTCATTCTCGCACCGCTACTTCCGTAACGTGATCCAGGCGGGCAAGAAAACCAAAGAGCAAGTGGAAGTCGTCTCCTTCGAGCTGGCGGCCTATCGCCACTTCATCGCCAGCGATGCGGTGGAGAGCGACTTGCCCGACTACTTCATCACCGCTGACTCAGTCACACCGCCGCAGCATGTGGCGGTGCAGGCAGCGGCCCAGACCTGG
>CAZKTB010000156.1:0-3701 GCA_964555485.1 uncultured Thiopseudomonas sp.
GCAAAGCGGTATCAGCGCTGGAGCTGCCACGGCCACTGTTTTTTGAAAATACCGAATATCAGTTTGAGTGGATCTTTCACAAGGACGTAACCAGTGCCGAGCTTACTCACCGCAGCCGGCTACTGAATGACGGTTTCCGTTTTGCTCCAGCGCGTGGCTCCATGCCGGCGCGTCTGACCGGCAATGTACAAACCGGCAACGATGTCGGCTGGCTGCGCTTGCCGCTCAGCTATACCCGCAACGGCAAAGAGTTCCGGCATGCGCTGGCGGTAGAGGTGCTGCCCACCAAGATGCTGCTGCAGCGTGACCTGCCCGCCATGTATGAGGTGATCGACCAGAGTTTTCCGTTGTGGCGTTTCAGCCTGGTAGAGAAAACCGGCCAGCATGCGGCGAGCAGTCGCCAGCGCGGCAACTTTCCGTTGTTGTGGCTGGCCCAGTTTGCCCGTTTGCGCGAGAAGTTCGAGCAGGGATTGCAGGTCATCCGCCAGGCACCACACAGCCGCTTGCAGACAGATGTCCGCTACAGCCGTGCCGACCGCCTCAAGGGCCGTATTCCGCACCGGCTGGGCGAGCGCGTACGTGATGATCTGGCCAGCCAGCGCACTGACCGTCGCTATCGCGTGGAGAAAAAAAAGCTCAGCGTGGACACACCGGAAAACCGCTTTATCAAGATGGTGGTCAGCAAGAGCCGCCAGCAACTGGGCGGACTTGAGCAGCGTCTGCGCCTCGGCAATCAGGTACCGGACCGCCAGCGCCTGTCCGATGCCTTCCTGCAGGAATTGAACAACTGGCAGAAGCCGATGCAAAAGATGCTTGATCGCAGCTTTTTGCAGGATGTTGGTGATTACACCGGCATGAACGGCGAGTCGCTGGTGTTGCAGCAAAAAACCGGCTACAGCAGTGTTTACCGTGTCTGGCAGGAGCTGAAGTTTTATCTGGATGCGCTGGCCGGCCAGTCCGAAGTGTCGATGAAGTCGGTAGCGGAGATTTACGAGATCTGGTGTTTTCTGCGTATCCGCCAGATGTTGCTGGATGATCTGGGCTTTGAGGAAGTGGCAGCCAAAAAGTCCGGTCTGGAGCTCAACGAGTTTTTTGAATACCGCCTGCAAGACGGCTTTGCCGGTGCATTTCGCTTCAAGCGTCGGGATGGCGTAACCGCCTCTCTGGCCCATGAGCCGAGATTCACGCGCAAAGGTGTCTCGATCCGTTCGTATCTGGTGACCCAGAAACCGGATATCGTGCTAGAAATAACTCTGCCTGCTGATGCTCGCGATAAGGAACGGCGCTTTATCTGGCTGTTCGACGCCAAATACCGTATCAAGACGGAACGGAACCTGTACGAAGAAGATGACATCGACAGCACGGATTATGTACCGGACGATGCCATCAACCAGATGCACCGTTATCGTGATGCGCTGATCGCCCTGCATGACTCATCCAGTGACAATCAGCGCAAAAGCCGCCCAGTGTTTGGTGCTTTCGGGCTTTATCCCGGGCATTTTGAACAAGACGATCACAACCCTTACGCTGACGCCATCAGGGAGATCGGCATTGGCGCGTTTCCCTTGTTGCCCGGCGCGTCCAGCGACGGCTGGCTGCTGGATTATCTGCGCAGCCAGATAGGTGATAGCGGCAATTACGCCCATGAAATGGCCGACGCCCTGTTTGTACAGGACGCTGCCCGCATTCCGGTGTATGGCATGAAGCAGGTGCTTTACCCCGACCTGTGCATGACGATCTCGCTGGGTGGAGCAAGGGAGCGTAACCGGGATTACTTTGAGCGTTTTGAGCAGGGAACGGCTGGCTGGTACCACATGCCGCAAGCAACCTTTGTCGGTAAATTCGAGCAGCATGTGGTGGAAGAAATCCGCTATCTGGCGCTGGCCCGTACATCTCCGGGTGATAGCAACAGCAAACAGATTGACCGCATCTGGCCGGTACTGGGAGTTCGCCTTGGGCCGCGCCATGCGATTACGGCGGCCATGGCCGGCAAGGCTTCAACATCGGATACACCCTATTACCTGTTCAAGCTGGGCCGGCCACTGACCCTGCACCAGCCGATCTACAGGGTCCCGCACGCCATCCGGCTCTCAATGAAGCTGACCACGCTCAAGCTACTGGAACAGCAGAGCCTGTTCAGTCAGTTGCCTACGGTGTATCCGAACAGCCTTGGTCAGCCATAACCGGCTGTTTTATAAAATCAGAACGGGAAGTCGTCATCACTCGGTGGTGTCTGGTCGAAATCACCCCAGCCACCCGCCGTATCCTGATTGGCCACTCCGGACAGCTTTTCAATACGCCAGGCCTGCAGGCTGACAAAGCAGCGCTCGGGCTTGCCGGGCGGGGTCCAGAGGCGGCCGCCAAGGTTGAACGCCACCTTGACCTCGTCACCTTGCTGGTAGCTGTCCAGCAGTGCGCATTTGTCTTTTACAAACTCCAGGGCGACGTAGTTCGGGTAGCTGGGGTTCTCGCCTTCGCCGGTCAGTTTGATCACGAATTCACGCTTGGTGAAGCCGTTTTGCCCGTAAGTGCGGGTTTCGTCGATGCTGTGTATTTCGCCCTGAATATCAAAACTTGCCATGTGTTTTCTGTTCCTGCCTTGTGTGGTGCGGCTGCAAATAAAAAACCCGTGCGGCTTTCTGTTGGCAGCACGGGTATCGGGTAAAACACTACCAAGCCGCGTCAGCCGTTGCAAGACAGCGGGTCTTTGCTGCAGCACATACAAGAAATATCTATATATCAAATAGAAACAATAGCTTTTACATATGAAGCATCTTCCAGCATCCTGCTTATAACTTTTTGGAAGATCGATAGATATGAAAACCATGACGCACAACACCCCTTATCACTGGCATCCACTGCTCCCCGGCTTCGGGCTGGTGCTGCTGGGTGGTGCGTTGGTGTTGCTGGCAAGTCAGCTGCCACTGGCTGGCCAGCTGGGTATCGGCAGTCTGACCCTGGCCATTCTGCTGGGCATGCTGGCCGGCAATACGCTCTACCCCGCTGTCGAGCAGCAAGCCGCACCTGGCGTGGGCTGGATGAAACACCATGCCCTGCGTTGGGGCATCATGCTGTACGGTTTTCGCATCAGCCTGGCGCAAGTCATGGAGCTTGGCCCCAGTGTGCTGCTGATCGACATGCTGACCCTTGGCAGCACCTTTTTGCTGGCCTGCTGGCTGGGCATCCGCTGGCTGGGCATGAAGCGTGAAAGCGTCTGGCTGATCGGCGCCGGCAGCAGCATCTGCGGTGCGGCCGCCGTCATTGCCACCAGCTCCGTCTTGCAGCGGCACGACAATCGTGACGTGGCCGTGGCCATTGCCACCGTGGTGACCTTCGGTACGCTGGCGATGTTTCTGTATCCGTTGCTGTATCAGTGGCTGCCGGCAGGCTGGCAAGTATCACCCGAACTGTTCGGCATCTATATCGGCTCTACCGTGCACGAGGTAGCACAGGTGGTAGCCGCCGGCGAGGCTGTCGGCCTGCAAACCGGTGAAACGGCAGTTATCGCCAAGATGCTGCGCGTGATGATGCTGGCTCCTTTCCTGCTGTTGCTGGCCGGCTGGGCCAGACGCGGTACAGCGCAGGCAGACACCACCGCAGGCGCACTGCCGGTACCATGGTTTGCGGTGGTCTTTCTGGGTGTTGCTGCGTTCAACAGCCTGGACTTGCTGCCGGCCATGCTGGTGCAGTTGCTGGTGACG
>CAZKTB010000157.1:0-3667 GCA_964555485.1 uncultured Thiopseudomonas sp.
CAGCAGGTGCTGGAGCAGGAGATACCGGAAGAAACCCTGGATGACCTGAACGAGCAGGAGGTGTTCGAGCGCTGCCTGCAGGCTCACGAGGTACCGGAGCAACAGCATGACGAGTTGCTGCACAGTTACCATCAGGTGCTGGATTCGCTGCACGGCGAGGATGCCATGGCGGAAGGCACGGAGGAGCAGGCATGAAGATCTTGCAGCTGCGTTTCCAGAACCTCAATTCGCTGGTCGGTGAGTGGCAAATCGACTTTACCGATCCGGCGTTTGTCGCCGACGGCATTTTTGCCATTACCGGCCCGACCGGTGCCGGCAAGTCGAGCATTCTCGATGCCATCTGTCTGGCCCTGTATGGTCGCACGCCACGGCTCGGCCGGATCACCAAGAGCAGCAACGAGATCATGTCGCGCCAGACCGGTGAGTGTTTTGCCGAGGTGACCTTTGCCACTGCTGACGGCAGCTTTCGTTGTCACTGGAGCCAGCATCGCTCAAGACGCAAGCCCGATGGTGAGCTGCAGCAACCGAAGCAGGAACTGGCCAATGCAGCCAGTGGCGAGGTGCTGGAGTCGAAGCTGCGTGAAGTGGAAGAGGCTGTGGTGGCCATCACCGGTATGGATTTTGAGCGCTTTACCCGCTCGGTCCTGCTGGCCCAGGGCGGTTTTGCCGCCTTCTTGCAGGCCTCGCCGGATGCCCGCGCGCCCATCCTTGAACAGATCACCGGCACTGACATCTATAGCCGTATTTCCATTCGTACCCATGAAATGCAACGCGAGCAACGCGAACAGTTGAAGCTGCTGCAGGCCCGGCTGGACGGCGTACGCCTGCTGACAGCGGAGCAGGAGCAGGAACTGCAGGAAACGCTTGAGCAGGAGCGCACTGCCGAGAAAGAGCAGGCCGGACTGGTGGCCACACTGGATGCCAGTGTGTGCTGGCAGGAGCAGATCCGTCAGTTGCAGTTGCAGCAAACGCAGCTTGAACAGAGCCAGCAACAGCTGACGACTCAGCTACAGGAATTCGAGCCCGAACGGACCCGGCTGGCGCTGGCACTGCAGGCTGCGGAGCTGGAGCCGGACCTGGCCAGATTGCAGTCTGCCCGCAAAACTCTGGAAACTGCCACAGCCGAATATGAACAGGAGCAGACGAGACTGCCGCAGCTGACCGAAGATGTGGCTTCAGCACGACAGTTGCTGGAGCAGCAGGCGGCTGCGCTGGAGCGAGTACGTCAGGAACAGGTTAAACAGGCACCGGAGTTGCGCAGGGTACGTGTGCTGGATCAGAAGTTGAGTCAGCATGGTGAGCTGCTGATACAGGCGCAGCAAAGTCGTGACAAGCTGGTTCAGGATCTGGCTGGATTGGAAAAAAAACGGCAGGAAAATATCGATCTGCAACAAAAAGCTGTGCAGCAACTGTCGGACCTGCAGGTGTTTTTTCAGCAAAATGCAGCCGACGAATGGCTGGTTACCGGCCTGGCTGGCGTTGAACAACAGCTGTTACAACTGGAGCAGCAGCAAAGCCGCTTGCATGATGCACAGAGCCAGAAACAACAGGCCCAAGACAGGCTGCAATCACTGAATACGCAGCTGGAGCAGCAGCGGAAGCGCTGGCGGCAAGGCCAGCAGGCAGTTGAGCTGGCAACGACAGAGCTAAGCAGGGTGCAGGAGCAATTGGCCACCCGGCTCAGTGGCCGCCAACTGGAAGATTACGAAACCGAGCAGCGTCACTTGCAAGACAAACGTGCGCTACTGGCACGTATTGAAAGCCTGGAAGCCCAGCGTGATCAGTTGCACGATGGCAAGCCCTGCCCACTTTGTGGGGCTACCGAGCACCCTTATGCGCACGGGCAGATTCCCAAGCTGGATGGTTTGGGCGAGCAGATCAGGGCGATTGAAGAGCAGATCAGGCAGATTAAAAGGTTGCAGGAACAGCACCATCAGCACGAGCGAAAGCTGCAGGGCATGCGTGAGCAGTTTGCCGAGACCGAAAAAACCGGTCTGGAACTGTCCACCCGGGAAGCAGGCCATAAAGAGCAGCTGAGTGTTGCCGAAGCTGAGTACAAGAAGCAGCAGCAGGCTCTGGAGGAGCTGACAGTCCGGCTTGAGCTTGTGCTGAAGCCTTTGGGGGCTCGATCGGATGCGGCAGGCCAGTTGCTTGAGCAACTGCAGGCACGCCGTGACCGCTGGCAGCAGCAGATGGAGCAGGTCCGGTTGCTGGAGCAACAACAGCAGGCTTTCCAGTCCGAAGTGGCCCGCTTGCAGGCGCTTGTCGATTTGCAACAGGCCAGCCTGAATCAACAGAAACAGCAGCTGCAAGATCGTGAACAGCTTCAGCAGCAACTGCAACAGCAACGGCAGGAGCTGTTCGGTCAGCGTGACCCGGACGAACAGGAGCAACTGCTGCAAAAAGAGGTCGAGAAAGCAGGGCAGGCACACCAGCAGCAAGCACAGCAACTCAATGAGCTGGAGCAGCAACTGGCCAGGCTGCAGGAACGGATCGAAGGTCTCGAGCGTCAGTGCAAGACAGGGCAAGCAGAGCTGACTTGCGCACAGGACAGGCTGGCCATTCGGCTGGGTGACCACGGCTTTGCCAGTGAACAGGCTTTGCAGGAGGCACTGCTCCCGGTCGAAGTCAGACAGCAACTACAACTGCGGGCCAAACAGCTGGATGGCGAAGAAACTGCGCTGCAGGCACGACTGGAAGACTTGCAAAAACGCTTGGCCGAAGAACAGGCGCGTGAGCTGACGACAGCTTCGCCAGAAGAGATGCAAGCAGAGCTGCAGCAAGCGCAAGAGCAGCTGCAGCAGCTGCGAGACCGCATTGCGACGCTATCGCACCAGTTGCAGGAAAACGAGCAGGCGCGTGCCGGTCAGACAGAGCTGCTGGAACAGCTGGTGTTGCAGCAGGAAGAATGCCGCCGGCTGGACAACCTGCACGCGCTGATCGGCTCGGCCGACGGCAAGAAATTCCGCAACTTTGCCCAGGGGCTGACCTTCGAGCTGATGGTCGGCCACGCCAACCGCACCCTGCAGCAGATGAGTGATCGCTATTTGCTGGTGCGTGATCAGACCGAGTCGCTGGAACTGAACGTGGTGGACAACTACCAGGCCGGCGAGGTGCGCTCGACCAAGAACCTGTCTGGTGGTGAAAGTTTCATTGTCAGTCTGGCGCTGGCACTGGGACTGTCACGCATGGCCAGTCAGAATGTGCGGGTTGATTCACTGTTTCTGGATGAGGGGTTCGGTACGCTGGATGAGGAAGCGCTGGATGTTGCGCTGGATACCCTTTCCGGTTTGCAGCAAGACGGCAAGCTGATTGGGGTGATTTCCCACGTCGCGGCGCTGAAGGAGCGTATTGCCACGCAGATTCGTGTGCATCCCTTGCCTGGGGGGCGTAGCAGGCTGGAAGGCCCGGGATGTAGCACGTCAACAGGGTGAGAGCCCGTGCTGGCAACCAGCCCCTGACTAAAGGATGATTGCTTTCAATGCTTTCTTTTCGTGCGAAACAGACGGCATAATGCCATACCTGACTTGATCACCGTCCCGGATACCGAATACTTTCCATGCCGACCCTCTATGACAACAAGCTGAAAAAATTGCAGCAGGGAACCAGCAGACAGGGTCGTTATCCGGTTGGTATAGGCCTGATATTGCTGGCCCTGTTCCTGATC
>CAZKTB010000158.1:0-3626 GCA_964555485.1 uncultured Thiopseudomonas sp.
TTTCCGTCTCGGCTTCGACCAGTCGCAGGCTGCACTCGATCTTGCCCCGTGACAGCCCTTTACGCAGCAGGTCACGTACCGGGCCTTCAAGACTGCGCAGGCTTTCCGGCAGGCGCAGATGGGGTTCCAGATAGCGATGATTGACCGAGCGTATTTCCCAGGTCAGGGTGCCGTAGGGGCCGTTGAGTTCCTGGCGGGCAAATGCGGTCATGCTGTGGGTCATGGGGTGTCCTCGGTGATGGTCAAAGGCGACAGTCTAGCCTGAAAGACGCCGCCATGCAGTTGGCAAATGTACTTGTCGGGCTGGCTGGCGGCGGGGCGGTGGCCGGGTTAATCCTTTATACTATGCGGCAAATTTTATCGGCAGCGGCATCCTGTCCGCTGCGTCATCCGTATTTGTATAGAGGAAAACCCATGACCCGTCCCAGTGGCCGCAGTACAGACGAACTCCGCAGTGTAAAGATCACCCGCAACTACACCTGTCACGCCGAAGGCTCGGTGCTGGTGGAGTTTGGCCAGACCAAGGTGATCTGCACTGTCAGCGTGGAAAGTGGTGTACCGCGTTTTCTGCGTGGCCAGAATCAGGGCTGGCTGACCGCCGAGTACGGCATGCTGCCCCGCGCTACCGGTGATCGCACCCGTCGCGAGGCAACCAGCGGCAAGCAGGGCGGTCGCACACTGGAAATCCAGCGCCTGATTGGCCGTTCGCTGCGAGCTGCAATGGACTTGCCGGCACTGGGCGAGTACACCCTGACCGTTGACTGTGATGTTATCCAGGCTGACGGCGGCACCCGCACCGCATCCATCACCGGCGCCATGGTGGCTGTGGAAGATGCCCTGAAGACCATGCAAGAGCGCGGCTGGCTGAAAGCCGACAAGCCCCTGCCACTGAAGCAGCGCATTGCGGCGGTGTCGGTTGGCATCTATCAAGGCGAGGCGGTGCTGGATCTGGATTATCCGGAAGATTCCACTGCAGAAACCGACCTGAACGTGGTCATGACCGATGCCGGCGGTTTTATCGAAGTGCAGGGTACGGCGGAAGGTGCGCCCTTCAGCACGCAGGAATTCAACAGCATGCTGGTGCTGGCGGAAAAGGGCATCAACGAGCTGTTTGCCATTCAGCAAGCAGCACTGGAGAGCTGAGATATGGCGAGAGCCTGAGTTTTTGCACCCTGATCGCTGATCCGGGTGCTTCTCAGGGGACAAGCCGCTTCACACAAATCCTGGCGGCAGAGATTCCGATCGCCGGCTTAGACAGCAAGCCCGAGATGTAGCGCAGCTTTGTGCAAGGTACAAATTACGTTTAGAAGCTTAGCGTCCAGTCGTAGTCGACCTGTAGCGGTGCATGCTCGGAAAAGCGTGGCTGGCGGAACAGGCGGGCATTGCGCACGATGCGCTTCAGGCCCGGAGTCAGCAGCTGGTAGTCGAAACGCCAGCCAAGATTGAGCATTTCTGCTTGCTCGTTGTCGGGCCACCAGCTGTACTGGTCACCTTCACGTGAGACTTCGCGCAGGGCATCTATGTAGCCCATGTTGTGTACCAGCTCGTCCAGCCAGGCCCGCTCTGCCGGCAAAAAGCCGGGGATCTGCTGGCAGTCGCGCCAATGTTTGACATCGAATTTCTGGTGGGCAATGAAAGCCGAGGCGCAATAGATATAGTCACGGCGCTTGCGTCGCTGCTTGTCCAGATAGCGGCCAAGATCTTCCATGAACTTGAATTTATCATTGAGTTCCTGGTCGCTTTCGGCGCCGTGGGGAAACAGCAGGCTGCCGATACTGATCTTGTCGAAGTCGGCCTGGATGTAGCGGCCGTGACGGTCGGCAGACTCGAATCCTAGCGTGGTGATGATCGCCCGTGGTTGCACCCTGGTATAGAGGGCCACACCACCCTGTTCCGGTTGTTCGCCGGAGCTGGCGAAGGCCTGGTAACCGGGCAGCTGCAGTTCGGCCAGTTCAATGTCGGCGGCATCGATGCGGATGTCTTGCAGGCAGATGACATCGGCATCCTGACGGATAAGCCAGTCGTGCAGGCCGCAGGCAACAGCGTTGTGCAAGCCGTTAACATTGATACTGATGATGCGCATGGTTCGCCTCTGGAGAAAAACTGCGCGTATGATACCTAAGCCGTATGGCTTTGGCTAAAGAAAAGAGGGATATGCGCTATCTCTGGTTTGTTGGCAGGGGTCAGTGCAGTTTGTGGCGGGACGAAGTAGAATGCGGCGCTGGCCGGCCGTTGTCGCTGTGCTGCGGTCGGCAGGCAATCGCTTTTATCCAGATTTTGGCAAGAGTCCGTTATGCAAGATTATCAGGAACAGTTCATCCGTTTTGCCATCGAACGTGGCGTATTGCGCTTCGGCGAGTTCGAGCTCAAGTCGGGCCGGATCAGTCCGTACTTCTTCAATGCCGGGCTGTTCAATACCGGTCTGGCGCTGGGCCGGCTTGGCCAGTTCTATGCCCGGGCGTTGCTGGATAGCGGAATTGACTACGATGTGCTGTTTGGCCCCGCCTATAAGGGCATCCCGCTGGCAACCAGCGTTGCGGTGGCGCTGGCCGGCGAGCACGGTCAGGACCGGCCCTGGTGTTTCAACCGCAAGGAAGCCAAGGCCCATGGCGAGGGCGGCACTTTGGTCGGTGCCCCGCTGCAGGGCCGGGTGATGATTGTCGATGATGTCATCACGGCCGGTACCGCCATTCGCGAAGTGATGCAGATCATCCAGCAGGAAGGTGCCCAGGCCGCCGGTACCCTGATAGCGCTGGACCGCCAGGAGCGTGGACAGGGTGAGTTGTCGGCCATCCAGGAAGTCGAACGTGACTTCGGCATGCCGGTCATCAGCATCGTTTCACTGCAGCAGATCATGCAGTATCTGGCAGAGGATGCTCAGCTCAAGGCTCACCTGCCTGCGGTGCAGCGTTACCGGGATGCCTACGGCATTGCCTGATCCTGCCATCGGGAAATACAAGGAGCACAGGATGGCCATCATGCGAGCCTGGATTGCGCTACTGTTTTTGCTGGGCTGTACAGCAGTACAGGCGGTCGAGTTTTACCGCTATGTGGATACCAACGGGGTTACCGTGATCTCCCGCCAGGGAGTGCCGTCCGATGTCATTGGCAATGGCTATGAGGTCATTAACGCACATGGCCGGGTGGTACGGGTGGTGCCCAGGGCGTTAACGGCAGAGGAACATCGTCAGCTGCAGGAAGAGAAGCAGCAAGCTGAAATTGATCGGCAGTTGCTGCGACTGTATAGCAAAGTGTCTGATGTCGAGCGTGCCGAAGATCGCAAGCAGGCTGAAATCGACAGCCATATCGCGTTGGTTCGCCGCAATATGGCTGACATCCAGAAAGACAAGTCGGTACTGCTGAAACAGGCGGGAAACCATGAGCGGGCTGGCCGTCCGGTACCGGACGAGTTGCTGGAACAGATCTCCCAGCTTGAGCAAAGGGAGCACGGGTACCTGAAAGAAATTGAGCGTTATCAACAGCTTAGGCTTGATGTAGCTAGAGAGTTCGCGCTGGATAAAAAGCGGGTGGAATACTTGCTGAAGAAGCATCAATGACAAAAAAACTTGTAGAAAAAATTGAGTCTGCAGGCTAACTGCAGTACCCTTCATGTCCTTTTTTCAAAA
>CAZKTB010000159.1:0-3618 GCA_964555485.1 uncultured Thiopseudomonas sp.
GCTGCCCCAGATACAACAGGTAAAGCCCGCCAACCAGTCCGGTCACTCCCAAGAGCCATGGTGTGGCATGCATCAGGGCACCCACACCCAGCAGGGTATACACCACATGCACCGAAATGCCGGCCCCAATGCCCAGCGCCGTCGCCACACCTGAAGAACGGCCATGACGCAGGCTTTGGCGAATCGTCACGGCAAAATCCGGTCCGGGCGCCACCACGGCCAGAAAATGAATCACTGCCAGTGCCAGAAACTCTGCCATCACCCCACCTGTTACCGGTTTTCAAAACCGGAGCTTTCCGTTAAAACAACCCGATCCGGGCAGTCGCGCATTGTAGCGACTGCCCGGCAAAAAGGCCGCAACGGCCGGCAACAAGAGCCATGGCTTTTCGTTATACTGCAATGCTTGTTTACCTGCAGTTTCAAGGAATGCCATGTCCATCCAGCTCAATACAGACATTGCCATCATTGGCGGCGGCATTGCCGGCCTGTGGCTGAACGCCCGCCTGCGCCGGGAGGGTTTCAACACATTGCTGCTGGAGCGGACACAGCTGGGTGGAGTGCAGAGTCTGTGTTCTCAGGGCATCATCCATGGCGGCACCAAGTATGCGTTGCAGGGTGCGCTGACCGGCTCGTCCGAGGCGATTGCCGACATGCCGGCACGCTGGCGGGCGGCACTGGACGGCAATGGCGAGCTGGACTTGCGCGGAGTACGGCTGTTGTCCGAAGCCCACTATCTGTGGTCACCGGGCACAGTAGCCGGCAACCTGACCAGTTTCTTCGCCAGCAAGGCGATGCGTGGCCGGGTCGACGGCGTCACCGGCAGCGACTTGCCCCCCGCCCTGCAACATCCGAAATTTCGTGGCCGGGTCTACCGGCTGGCCGAGCTGGTATTCGATGTGCCCGGCCTGATGCGCACGCTGGTGGAGCAAGCCGGCAACAGCCTGCTGCATGCTCCTGATATCCAGCCGGTTTTTGTCGATGGCCAGCCACAGGCACTGCTAACCGGCGATTACCGCATCCATGCACAAAAGATCGTACTTTGTGCCGGCGAAGGTACCGAGCATCTGCTGGAGCAACTTGGCCAGCAGCAGCCAAAACAGCAGCTGCGTCCGCTGCACATGGTGGTAGTCAAGGGTGAAGCACTCAAACCCATATACGCCCACTGCCTGGGCGGTGGCAGCAAGCCGCGCATCACCATCACCACCCACCCGGCACCGGACGGCCAGTGGGCCTGGTACCTTGGCGGCAACCTGGCCGAAGCCGACGGTGTCGCCCGTGATGAAGCGGCGCAAATTTCCTTCGCGCAAAGCGAGCTACGCACCCTGATGCCCTGGCTGGACCAGTCCGCACTACAGTGGCGCACCCTGCGCATCAACCGGGCCGAGCCGGCACAAAGCGGCCTGGTTCGACCGGATAACGCCTTTCTGTCCGCCAATAGCGGCAACCTCTGGACTGCCTGGCCAACCAAGCTGGCCCTGGCTCCGGACCTGGCCGATCGCGTACTGGCCGAGCTCGACAAGCAGGGCATCCGCCCCGGCCAGCATTCCGACCATGATTCACTGCCACGCCCGCCGATGGGTCTGGCCCCCTGGGAGCATTTGTTCGCATGAGTTCTTTGCACGACTTTTATCGCCACTTCGGCAGCAACGGCCCGCTGGTTTCACCTCTTGGCCTGGGCACAGTCAAGCTGGGCCGCAACCAGGGCGTGAAGTACCCCTCCGGCTTCGAGCTGCCGGACGACAAAAGCGCCCTCGACCTGCTGGCCCTTGCCCGCGACCTGGGCATCAACCTGCTCGACACCGCACCGGCCTACGGCATCAGCGAGGAGCGTTTGGGCAAGCTGCTCAAGGGTCAGCGCCAGCACTGGGTGATCGTCAGCAAGGTGGGTGAAGAATTCGTTGACGGCCAGTCAGCCTTTGACTTCAGTGCCAGTCACACGCGTTTTTCCGTCGAACGCAGCCTGAAAAGACTGAATACCGACCACATTGAAGCGGTGCTGGTGCATTCCGATGGTAATGATGTGCATGTTCTGCAACAGGAAGAGGTCTACAGCGAGCTGGCCAGACTCAAGCAGGAAGGCAAGATCGGCCAGTTCGGCTTTTCCGGCAAGACTGTAGAAGGCGGACTGCTGGCCCTGGAACAGGGCGACTGCGCCATGGTCACCTACAATCTGAACGAGCAGGAAGAAAAGCCGGTGCTGGATTATGCCGCCAGCCATGGCAAGGGAATACTGATCAAGAAAGCGCTGGCCAGCGGGCACATCTGCCTGGAAGAAGGCCGCGACCCGGTCCGTGCCAGCTTCGAACTGGTATTCGGTCATCCGGGCGTGACCAGCGCGGTGGTAGGCACCATCAACCCCAAGCACCTGCGGCAGAATGTGGAGCAGGTGGCGGCGGTACTTAAAGGGTAAGGTTAGTTTTTTACTCCGTGGTGACGGTCCGGTGCAGGCTTGCCTCAAGCTGCGCTCCCAGCGTCGAAGCAAGCTTCGCCACTGTACGCTAAGGCTTTGGCAAACCTGAACCGGACCTGATGCACCACGTGCGGGTGAGGAAGGTTTGGCCCGACTTCGTCGGGCTGCTGACGCTCGTTATTCTGATAGCTACTGTGTAGCCAGTCATTATTCCCTAAAGAAAACCAGCCGCCACCGTCATCAACCGAGTGATGTGTTTCCGCTCAATCTAAAATCCGGACTCACCGAACAAAGCCCAGAATCTCTGTCATCCTGCGTTTTGCACAGCAAAACCGCAGGATCCAGCACTTCCACAGATATGGATTCTGCAACTGCGCTTCGCTGCGTGCAGAATGACAGGAGCAGCCATACGAAAATGCTGTAAAAGAAAGCCGGCCCATAATGCAACACAGAATTAAAAGCGCTGCACTAAACCATCAGCAGAACACAGCGACAGCAGTCCGGCAAAGCCGGACCACCCCCTCCCAAACGCCACGGAGTTTCAGTGTGGCGTCAGAGGTAGCGGTAAAGCGTAGGCAGCATGGATGCTGCCCTCGAGCCTACAGGGATGTATTCACGGCGTCTTTACAGCTACCTCTGACGCCACGTAACTCCACAGGCAAAAAAACCTCAATCGTTGCTGCGAATCTTCTCGACAATGGCAGTGGTTGAACTGTTTTCCACCAGCCCCAGCACTTTCACTTCGCCACCATAGGCACGCACTATGTCGCCACCGACCACGCCGTCCACGCCGTAGTCGCCGCCCTTGACCAGTACATCCGGCTGCAGCAGCTCCAACAATGGAATCGGCGTGTCATCGGCAAAGCTGGTCACCCAGTCCACCGCGCCCAGCCCGGCCAGTACGGCCATGCGGCGGTCCACCGAGTTGATCGGCCGGCCCGGACCTTTCAGTGCGGTCACTGAAGCATCATCATTGATTGCCACGATCAGGCGGTCGCCCAGCTCGCGGGCCTGCTCCAGATAGTGCACATGGCCGGCATGCAGAATATCGAAGCAACCATTGGTGAACACCACCCGCTCGCCACGCGCCTTGGCATCGGCCACCGCCGCCTGCAGTTGTTGCAAACCAAGCATGCCGCGGCCATGGCGCAATTCGCCCTGCACTTCGCGGCGCAGCTCGGGGGCACTGACGGTAGCAGTACCCAGTT
>CAZKTB010000160.1:0-3593 GCA_964555485.1 uncultured Thiopseudomonas sp.
ACGCCGAATACCATGCCGCCCGCGAACAGCAGGGCATGGTCGAGGCGCGCATCAACGATATCGAGGGTCGCCTGTCGGCGGCCCAGATTATCGACGTCACCACTCTACCGCACACCGGCAAGGTGATCTTTGGCGTCACCGTCGAGCTGTGCAATCTGGATAACGACGAAACCGTCAGCTATCAGATTGTTGGTGAAGACGAAGCCGACTTCAAACTGGGCAAGATCTCCGTGACCTCGCCCATCGCCCGTGCCCTGATCGGCAAGGAAGAGGGAGAAGTTGTTCCCGTACACACGCCCAACGGCGTGGTGGAATACGAAATCCTCGAAGTGCAACACCTGTAACATCCCTCCGCTCCGGCCAGTCCATGGCCGGAGCACAGGCAGGTGTGCGAACGGGCTTGCCCGTGAGAAAACCCGCCCCAGCCTCCGACTGACCCGCACCAGGAAACCAATACGCCATGTCTGCAACGCCTCCCGCATCCACACCGTTCCTGCCCATGCCCGCGATGCTCTGGCAGCTGATGCTGACCCTCTGGTTTGGTGCACATGTGGCTTCGTTGCTGCTGTTCATGCCAATGCTGGTGAAAATCGGCTTTGCCCCCATCCTGCTGCAGGAAGTCAATGGCCAGCTACGCCCGGCGCTGCTGGTATTCACCCTGATGGGTACCGCGGTACAGATGCTGGTACTGGTACGCACCAGCGGCCTGCGTGCGCTGACAGGACAGCTGCGAGGTCACCTGCTATTGGCCATCTGGCTGCTGGCGTTGGCCGTGCTACTGGCCTATGGCCGGGATATTGTCAGTGATACCCTGGTGCGCGGCCTTTATGGCGCCATGCTGGGGTGTGGGCTGGTGCTGCTGACGCAGCCGTTACCGAAGAAAGCCGAGTAGTTGAAAAAGGGGTCAGGTACATTTAATGCATTAAATGTACCTGACCCCTTTTTTGGCTTCGCATCAAGACTGAAGCAAGAAACAATATATTTTTTGTGGGTATACTTTGTTCTTTCAGGGGACAAAAGGAATGCCCATGTCTGACAAATATCACCCTTCATACTGGTTGATTGAGCTGCTTGCCTGGTGGGAAGGCAAGGTGCAGCCGAGCCAACTTGCTGCCTACTGGCAGTGCACAAGGCAACACGCGAGCAGCAAGCTAAAAGACTATCTGGAGAAATATCCGGACTCACTAAAATATGTAGCAGCGGATAAAAACTACCAGCCTGCAGACACCTTCAACCCCTGCCAAATCAGTCGTGAAGCCAATGAGTATCTGAATTGGCTCACCGGATACAGTCCTTCCGTTCAGTCGCAGCTGTCTACCTGGACACTGGAACCACCAGCCAGACAGATCAACCCGGCTCAAATGCGTCCCATAGTCCAAGCCTTGCGCGAAGGTCGCCGGCTGGAAATTGACTATGCGTCCGTTAGCAGTGCAGGCCGTGATGGCCGAATTATTGCTCCCCATCATTTGGTTAAAACAGCTTCACGCTGGCACATACGCGCATGGTGTGAAGAGAACCAGGGCTTTCGTGATTTTGTTTTGAGTCGAGTAGAGGGCGTTCCTGAGCTGCTGGATAAAAGCAGTAAAACAGCAGCGGATGATGAAGAATGGAATACCAGCGTAGAAATCATTCTGTCTCCAGACTCACGATTGGCTGGCCCGCAAAAAGAGGCTATTGAGCGGGATTACGGTATGACTAATGGTCAGCTCCGTTTATCTTGCAAAGCCTGCATGGTTAATTATTTTCTGCAGAGTTTAAATCTGGATCACAAGAAACTGGAAAGTTCTGGTGAGGCCCAGCAAGTAGTGATCGTCAATTTATCTGACCTTAAACCCTGGTTGTTTGGTTGAGTGAGCCGGCATTGGTTGTCAGAGGGGCCGGTACTGTCAGATAAGTTTGCTGTGGGTTTGTACAGTGTTGTAAGAGATTGATGCTTCAGGCACTTTCTTAAATAAGGGGGCTTAACTATGTTGCGAGCAAGAAAAAACAATTCGCAAGGAAGCTTTGTAGCGGATCTGCCAGCTAATGGTTTTCTGGACTGTCCTGCAAAAACTTTTGACGCGCCTGATGGACGAAAATTGCTTGGCCGTAACGTATTTAATCATTGCCAGATAGTTGGTGAAGTTGCTCGAGAATTGATCAGGCGTTCTCCAATCGAATATTTGTTTCCACCAGGTTCGCTTTTGGCAGCAGCCAGCCATGATATTGGTAAGGTCAGCCCCACGTTTTACAAAAAGCTCCATTGGGCCTGTGGACACGATGTTTTACCAAGTATCAACTCCGAGCTGGAAAAGGGCTGGGGCGGTCATGCAGGTGTTAGTCAGCTTACAGCCCAAGCACTTGGCGCTCCTGAGTATGTACCGGAGATCCTCGGGCAGCATCATGGATTTGCACCATCAGTTGCTGGTATGCGAGCTGCCGATGAAAAGTTTGGTGGGGCAGCCTGGCAAGCTGAGCGTGAAAAGCTGGTACAAGCGCTTAAGCAGACCCTGAATGAGGACTGGCCACATATTGAAGACTACGCTACGGCAAGACTTCTGGCAGGTTTGACCTCGGTAGCGGACTGGATTGGTTCTGGCTGGCGCTTTGATAACCCGGATGAAAACTGGCAGCCCAAAATCAATCAGGCTCTGGATGATGCCGGATTTATCCGGCCTTTCTATCGCGAACAATTGAGTTTTTCCGATGTGTTTGGCTTTGAGCCGCGCGATGTCCAGCGCTTATTGTTTGAGCAAGTGAGCGGGCCTGGGGTTTATGTTCTTGAAGCACCCATGGGGCTGGGAAAAACCGAAGCTGCGCTGTATGCCGCCTATCAGATGCTGGAAAAAGGACAGGCCAGCGGTATCTACTTTGCATTACCAACCCAGCTGACATCCAACAAAATTTTTGAACGCTTCAACCAGTTTCTGGAGCAGATTCTGGATGAGGACTGTCAGCACCGGTCTTTGCTGCTACATGCCAATGCCTGGTTGTTTGACACCGAAATGGGCGAAGAAGGTCGCCCAGGTGGCGCCTGGTTCAATCAGGCCAAGCGGGGACTGTTGGCTCCTTTTGCCGTGGGCACCATTGATCAGGCGCTGATGGCTGCGATGAACGTCAAGCATGGCTTCGTGCGGGCATTTGGCTTGGCTGGCAAAGTTGTCATTCTTGATGAAGTGCACACCTATGATGCCTATACCGGTACCTTGATGGATGCGCTCATAGATTTGCTGCGCCAACTGGATTGCACGGTCATTGTACTGAGTGCCACGCTCAACCAGGAGCGCCGCAAAGATTTGATGGCCTGTGAAACAACCTCCATTGATTACCCATTAATTACCGCCTTGCCCAATACAGCTGGGTCGGTCACTGAGGTTGCTGTACCAGTGGCGGGCTCGCAATCAGTGATGATTACTTTGCAGCAGGATGAGCTTGTCGCTGTTGAAGAAACCCTGTTGCGAGCGGAACAGGGTCAGCAAGTGCTATGGATTGAAAACACAGTAAAAGAAGCACAAGAGCGCTATTTGCAACTGGCAGAGCGTGCTCGCAGCCTGGGTGCTGATTGCGGCTTGCTGCATTCTCGTTACAGCTTTGATGACAGACAGGCGATTGAG
>CAZKTB010000161.1:0-3570 GCA_964555485.1 uncultured Thiopseudomonas sp.
CACTGGGCGACCGGCAAATCGCCGGCTGCGAAGCTCTGGTGCACTGGCAGCATCCTGAACTGGGGCTGATCAAGTCTGCTGAACTCATGGAAGTTGCCAGGTTGGCCGGTCATACCCGCGCCATGGACAGCTGGATGATGCGCCATTCCTGCCATCAGGCGCAGCAGTGGCTGCAACAGGATCTTTCGCCAGGTTTCGTTTCGGTGAACATCACCAGCCGGTTGCTTGAGCGCAACGAGCATCTGGTCTTTGATCTGCAAAAAAACCTGAGTGAAAGCGGGCTGCCCGCCCATATGCTTGAGCTGGAAATCACCGAAAGCTCGATGATGGATAACCCCGAAGCAGGCATGGAGCTGCTGCAGAAGCTGCGCAATCTGGGTGTTCGTCTGACACTTGACGACTTCGGTAGCGGCTACTCATCGCTGGCACGCCTGAAGCGCCTGCCGATCGACAAACTCAAGATCGCTCAGCCTTTCATGCAGAACCTGGTCCAGGACCCGACTGATCTCGCCCTCGTCGAGACCAGCATCTCGCTGGCAAACAGCCTGAAACTGCTGATTCAGGCCGAGGGCGTGGATACGCAAGAGCAAGCCGACCTCCTGGCACATCACCCGCAGATGCTGGCTCAGGGGCTGCTATACGGCAACCCCATGCCGGCTGCCGACTTCTCCTGCCTGCTGTCGGAGCAGCCTGCCAGCTCCTGACCGGCGGTGTCGCAAATACACAAGCGGCTGCCCGTCAGCGGCAGCCAGCTTGTTCTTTCCTTCTTCAATCCAGACCGCAGCCGCCAACACAAAAACCACGCATAAAAAAACCGGGCCGCTAAAAAGCAGGCCCGGTTCTTGTCACATCCTGTCCCTGTTACTTCTTGGCGAAAGGCTCGGGGATCGGAGTGTTGTTGTTGGACGGTGGCAGCATCGGGATCTGGAAGCTTGGCTGCTCGCCGGTCAGCGTCTTCATGAAGGCAGTGATCTTGTCGATCTCGTCCTTCTCCAGCTTGCGACCCAGCTGCAGGCGAGCCATCACGTCAACAGCGTCTTCCAGCTTCCAGTAAGCACCGTCGTGGAAGTACGGATAGGTCAGCTCAACGTTACGCAGGGTCGGAACCTTGAACTTGAAGCGGTCAGCATCTTCACCGCTCAGACCAGCGACACCCTCAGCCGGGTTGTTGGTCACGTACTCTTCGTACAGTCCCATCTTCTGGAAGGAGTTGCCACCAATGTTCACACCATTGTGACAGGCCGTACAACCAACACTCTTGAACAGCTCGTAGCCTTCCAGCTCGTAAGCAGTAATGGCGTTGTCATCACCTTTGAGCCACTGGTCGAAGCGGGCGTTCGGGGTTACCAGGGTTTTCTCGAACTCGGCAATGGCGTCAGTGATTTCGTTGATGGTTACCTTGTCAACGTTGTAGACGCTCTTGATCGACTCTACATACTGCGGAATGGAGGCAATAACACCAACTGCCAAGTCATGGGTGAAGCCCATTTCCAGCGGGTTTTCGATCGGGCCACCGGCCTGTTCCTGCAGGTCACCGGCACGGCCGTCCCAGAACTGGGCCAGGTTCAGGCTGGAGTTCAGTACGGTTGGCGAGTTGATCGGGCCTTCCTGCCAGTTGTGACCAATGGAGGTCGGCAGGTTGTCACTGCCACCCATGCTCAGGTTGTGGCAGGAGTTACAGGAAATGAATCCGGACTTGGACAGACGCGGGTCAAAGAACAGCTGCTTGCCCAGCTCGACCTTGGCTTCGTCGGTGATGGGAGCAGGCTCGATCGGCTGGATCGGCTCGTTCCGTGGTGCAGCAATGGCAGCAGCACTGACACCAATGCCCAATGCCAACGCGGTTAGTTTCTTCATAAAGGTCACCCTTCTTTAGTCTAATAAGCTCTATGGTTATACCTTGCTTGATTCCGGATTCGGAATAATTGACTCTGATCAAGCTCAAGCCACATTAGCGGATGAAAGGCGATCTCTGGTAATAGCTATTTCATAACCAGTTAATTGATTTATTCAATCGGAGCCGCAAAAAAGCCTCAGCGAAAGGAAGCGGCACTCGCCTCACACTTGCCTAAGCGCACTCCAGACAAGGGTTACAGCCAATCCTCAAGCCAGTGGATTGGTTTGCATGCGAGGCACCAGCGCCTCTATGTTATAGCCGGCTTGTGCCGCAGCCGCGACAATTTGCCCTATCTGGCGCTGTCCACTCCAGGCCTGCTGCAATGCCCAAAGGTGGGTGCAACGGGTACCCGAACGGCAAAACAGCAACACCGGACCATCAAAGTCCTTCGCCAGTTGCGCAAAACCCGCCACATTGTCATCGGTCAGATTGCCTGCCACCACCGGCAGGTCGTGATATTCCAGGCCTGCCGCTTCTGCAGCGGCGCGCATGCTGGCACAGGCCGGCTGGCCGGCTTCCTCTGCATCTGGCCGGTTATTGATGACCCTGGTAAAGCCTTCAGCGGCCGCCCGCGCCATGTCTTCCGGCTGCAATTGTGCGGCAACTGCCAGCTCCGGTATCAGGTATCGAAAGGGTTCCACGATAGATTTTCCTTGCCAAAAAATGCCTTGCTCAAGATACAGGGTTTTAGCCCGGCGGAAAACCGGCAGTTTCGGCTGAAAGCCGCACAATAAGCAGGCTTCGGTATTTTCGGGCGGGCTGCCAGTTACTTTTTTCAGGCACAAAAAAAGCACCCTTGCGGATGCTTTTGTTTGTTCGCCGGCTCAGCCGCAACTTTTGCAGGTCTTGATGCCGAGAATGGAATACAGTGGACAGCTGCCTACCAGCCCGGTGACTACGGGGACTACACCAATCCAGCCCCAGAGTCCGATGGTTCCGGTCAGGGTCAGGGCTATCAGGATCAGTCCGACAATAACCCTTGCAGCCCGCTCCCAGGATGCCATGTTCTTTTTCATTGCATACCCTCCAAATCAATGCATGCAAGCATTCTAGGCAGGTCGCAATTAAACTGTAAAGTAATTAACAATAAGAAGACAAAATGTCGCAACCGGTATCAGTTGGCAGCTTCTTCCGGTCCCGCGGCACAATACAGACCGTGCAGGGTTTCAATGATCGCCAGGGCCTGCGGGCTGCTGATGCTGTAGAAAATCTGTCGCCCGGCACGGCGGGTATCCACCAGACCTTCACGACGCAATACACCCAGCTGTTGCGACAGGGTCGGCTGTACAATACCCAGCCGACGCTCCAGCTCACCAACGTTCATCTCGCCCTCAACCAGCTGGCACAGCAGCAACAGGCGATCGGGGTTACCCAGGGCCTTGAGCAAATGTCCTGCTCCGGCAGCGTTTTCACGCAGCTGTTCAAAATCGAAATCTTTTGTATCAGTCATGGATTTGTATCACCAAGTAAACCGACCTGCGGGAAATGCAGCACCAGTCAACCGGAAACTGTCATTGCGATCAGGTTGTCCGCAACAGGAATCTGCGCCAACTGCCGACTACATTCGTCAATAGCCGCAGTGTCAGGCCAAATACCTGCAACCCGCAAGGATTATTATTAATAGAGTGCGTAAATTTTATAGCAGTTGCAGCTGCTTGTGGCAAAAGGCCGCA
>CAZKTB010000162.1:0-3557 GCA_964555485.1 uncultured Thiopseudomonas sp.
GAATGAGGTCAACGAGGCCGGCGTGCCCTGTTATAGTGGCTCCGGTTCCGAGATCTATTTTGAAAAGGCATTCGACAATACCGGCTGGCGGCCCACTGAGCGTTTGCCGGTTGCCCGCGAGCTGGGTGAGACCAGCCTGATGTTTTTGGTGCATCCGACGCTGACCCAGGCCGAGCTGGACAAGACCTGTGAGGTGATACGGCAGGTGATGCAGAAGGCGATTGGTTAGGACTTTATTGGTTTGTGTTAAATCGCATGACTTATGACGTGCGGATGGCTGTGGATTCTGCGACTACGCTTCGCTTCGCGCAGAATGACAGTGTAGGCAGCTTCACAGTGCAAGATGATGATGTGGGGTTGTGGATTCTGCGACTTCGCGCAGAATGACAGGGTGGTGTCACCCTGCGCGAAGTCGCAGGGTCCAGGTGCAGATTATGCATATTAGAGTTTTAGCTTTTGAATAGTTGGTTTTATGAGCTTGATTAAGGTTCTTGTAACCGGTGCTGCCGGCTTTGTAGGCTCTGCTCTTTTACGGGAGTTGCAACAACACGAGGGGCTGCAAGCGCTAGGGCTTTGCCGTACCTTGCCGGCCGATGTCGACCCCGATGCGCCTTTGGTGGCCGTGGGTGATCTGGCCGATGCCGATGCCGATCTGTCTGCCGTGTTGCAAGACGTGGATGTGGTCATCCACGCTGCAGGCCGTGCCCATGTCATGCAGGAAGTGGCAACCGACCCGCTGGCTGAATACCGCCATGCCAATGTCGAGGTCAGCCTGAATCTGGCTCGCCAGGCTGCTGCTGCCGGTGCAAGGCGTTTTGTTTTTATCAGTTCCATCAAGGTGAATGGCGAAAGCACCAGCGGACGCGGCCCTTATGCTGCAGACCAGACGCCTGCACCAGAGGATGCCTACGGCATTTCCAAGCACGAGGCCGAGCAGGCGCTGCAGGCGTTCTGTGCCGAGCAGGGCATGGAGCTGGTGATTGTTCGCTCGCCGCTGGTCTATGGCCCGGGCGTAAAGGCCAACTTTGCCAGCCTGATGCGCCTGTGCGAAAAGTCTGTTCCCCTGCCGTTTGGCAGTATCAACAATCGCCGCAGCATGCTCTACCTGGGCAACCTGGTTGATTTCTTTCTGCTGTGCGTTACCCATCCTGCCGCGGCCAATCAGCTGTTTCTGGTCTCAGACCGAAATGACCTGTCGCTGGCGGAGCTGGTGGCTGGTATCCGCTCTGCCATGGGCCGCAAACCTTGGTTGTTGCCGGTTCCGGCCGGGCTGTTTCGCCTGGCGGGCCGGCTCAGTGGCAAGCAGGCCGTTGTCGAGCGTCTGGTTGGTGACCTGCAGGTTGATGCCGGCAAGGCACATGAACTGCTGGACTGGCAGCCGCCCTACAGGGTAGAGCAGGGGCTGGCGGCCACTGTGGCTGGCATGTCTGTGGCAAGCGGGGTTCGCAATTTGCCGCTGATGCGGGCGCTGGATGTGGGGCTGTCTTTGTTCGGGCTGGTGTTTGGCCTGCCTGTGCTGCTGCTTATCTATGTGTTGTGCCTGTTTGATACCGGCTCGCCGTTGCTGTTTCAGGAGCGTGTGGGGCGCAACAAGAAGCCTTTCATTCTGCTCAAGTTTCGCACCATGAAGCTGGGTACCGAAGATGTGGCCACGCACCTGGCATGTCCTGACTCCATCACCCGCTTGGGCGCTGTGCTGCGTAAAGGCAAGCTGGACGAGCTGCCTCAGCTGTGGAATGTGCTCAAGGGCGAGATGAGCCTGGTAGGCCCGCGCCCCAGTCTGTACAACCAGACCGAGCTGATTGCCGAGCGTGAGGCACGGGGCATTTATGCTGTGCGTCCGGGCATTACCGGGCTGGGTCAGGTGAACAGGATCGACATGTCTACCCCGCAGTTGCTGGCTGAAGCCGATGCACGGATGATTCGCGAGCTGTCGCTGGGTAATTATTTCAAGTTCATTGTGCAAACGGTCACCGGCAAGGGCTCTGGTGATGCCGTGAGCAGGGAATGATGGATGCACTTGTGTGCGTAAGTCACTGAGACAGGTTGAGTATAGTGATACGTAAGTTTTTGCTGGGGCTGCCGCGCAGGTACAAGCGGGCATTGCAGGTGGCTGCCGATGTGCTGCTGATCTGGTTTGGCCTGTGGCTGGCCTTTGTAGTGCGTCTTGGTTTTGAGAAAGCCTGGGCGGCATCGCAAGAGCATGCCTGGCTGTTTGTGGCCGTGCCATTGATCACCATTCCGCTGTGCATGCGTTTTGGCATGTATCGTGCCGTGATGCGCTACCTGAGCGGTGAGGCCCTGCTGGAGGCTGCCAAGGCGCTGACCCTGTCGGTGCTGGTGCTGGCGGTGCTGGTGTACTGGGTGCAGTCACCAGGTAGCCCGCAGATTCCCCGCTCGTTCATCATGCTTTACTGGACCATCAGCATGCTGCTGGTTGGTGGACTGCGCCTGCTGATGCGTCAGTATTTTCTGGGCAACTGGTATCAGACGGTTAGTAACGGGCTGTTTCAGCGTCGTAAACAGCTGCCGCGGGTGGCGATCTATGGTGCCGGCTCGGCCGGTAACCAGCTGGTGCAAGCCCTGCGCATGGGCAAGGCGATGGAGCCGGTGGCTTTTTTAGACGATGATGACTCCATTGCCACAAGGACCATTGCCGGCCTGAAGGTCTATAAGCCTAAGCACATCGAAGAGATGCTGCGCGTGACCGGCGCCACTCAAGTGCTGCTGGCCATGCCTTCGGCCAGCCGTGCTCGCCGGCGCGAAGTGCTGACCATGCTCGAGCCTTATCCTTTGCGTGTGCGCTCGGTGCCCGGCTTTATGGATCTGGCCAAGGGGCTGGTCAAGGTACAAGACCTGCAAGAAGTCGACATTGCCGATCTGCTGGGGCGTGAATCGGTGGTGCCGAACCAGGCGCTGTTTGATCGCTGCATCAAGGGGCAGGTGGTGCTGGTGACCGGTGCCGGCGGCTCCATCGGTTCCGAGCTGTGTCGGCAGATTCTGGCCAGTGGTGCTACCACGCTTATTCTGTACGAGCATAGCGAATTTAACCTTTATGCCATCAGTCAGGAGCTGGAACAAAGGGCGCAGCGCGAGCAGCTGGATATACCGTTGGTTCCCGTGCTGGGCTCGGTGCGCAACAAGAAGCGCCTGCTGGAGATTTTCCGCTGCTGGCCGGTGAATACCGTTTATCACGCGGCTGCTTACAAGCATGTGCCCATCGTTGAGCACAATACAGCCGAGGGCATCCGTAACAACGTTATGGGTACCCTCTATACCGCACAGGCGGCTATCGAGACCGGAGTGCAGAACTTTGTGCTGATCTCCACCGACAAGGCGGTGCGCCCGACCAACGTGATGGGCAGTACCAAACGGCTGGCCGAGATGGTGCTGCAGGCGCTGAGTCGTGAAGCCGAGGTTGCTCTTTTCAGTGACAGCAACCCCAAGACCGTGCCCAATGCCACACGCTTTACCATGGTGCGCTTTGGTAATGTGCTGGGCTCCTCCGGGTCGGTGATTCCGTTGTTTCGCAAGCAAATTCGCGATGGCGGGCCGGT
>CAZKTB010000163.1:0-3546 GCA_964555485.1 uncultured Thiopseudomonas sp.
GTCGAGCCAATGCAGCGGATCTCGCCACTGGACAGCAGCGGCTTGAGCAGGTTGGAAGCGTCCATGACGCCGCCACCCACGGCGCCTGCGCCAATGATCATGTGGATTTCGTCGATGAACAGTATCGCGTCCGGGCGCTTGCGCAGCGCATTGAGCAGATCCTTGAAGCGCTTTTCAAAATCACCGCGATACTTGGTACCGGCCAGCAAGGCACCCATATCCAGGGCATAGACATGGCTTTTCAGCAGCAACTCGGGTACCTGGCCCTGTTCGATGCGCCAGGCCAGTCCTTCGGCAATCGCGGTTTTACCGACACCGGCATCACCCACCAGCAAAGGGTTGTTCTTGCGCCTGCGCGCCAACACCTGGGCCAGCCGCTCGACTTCCTGCTCGCGGCCGATCAGCGGGTCGATTCGCCCCTCACGCACCAATGCATTGAGGTCCTGGGCATAGGCCAACAATGGATCATTGCGCTCTTCTCCGGTCGCAGCCAGAGCGCCGCCCTGTTCCGCTTCGGCATCCTGCTCGCTTGCAGCCTGGCCGTTACGTGCCAGATAGCTGACCACATCCAGCCGGCTGACCTGGTATTTGCGCAGCAGATACACGGCATGGCTGTCGGACTCGCTGAAGATGGCCGCCAGCACGTTGCCGCCACCAACCTCTTCCTTGCCCGAACTTTGCCCGTGAAATACCGCACGCTGCAAAACGCGCTGAAAGCCCAGTGTGGTCTGGGTTTCCATATCCTGCCGGTGTTCGGCCAGCAAGGGCGTATTGCCGGCAACAAACTCTTTCAGCTCGGCGCGCAGCCCGTCGATATCCGCACCACAGCCGCGCAATACCTGGGCCGCTTCACGGTTATCCAGCAACGCCAGCAACAGGTGTTCCACCGTCATGAATTCATGGCGCTGCGCCCTCGCATCCTTGAACGCAAGGTTGAGCGTTACTTCCAGTTCCAGATTCAACATGATGGTCACCTCGCTTTGGACAGGACAACAAACTCTCAGTCGTTACGCTTGACTTCACATTGCAGGGGGTGCTCGCACTCGCGGGCATACTGGCTTACCTGCATCGCCTTGGTTTCGGCCACGTCACGGGTATAGATACCACAGAGCGCCTGGCCGCTGGTATGAATCCTTAGCATGGTCTGGGTTGCCTTTTCGCGGGTCATGGCGAAAAAGTCCTCCAGCACTTCAACAACAAAATCCATTGGGGTGTAGTCGTCATTCAACAACAACACCTGGAACATCGACGGCGGTTGCAACTCCGGCTCATCCGGGGCCAATGCCAGGCCATGTTGCGATTCTTCGTCAAACAAGGGGTTCTGTATGTAGTCGGTCATGATTACTCGTATAAATAGTGAAGCTGTTGGCTCATTGTACCTGTTTACAGGTAAAAAATTGATCCAGGTCTTGTTAAGGGTCGGTTTGGCTTGACTGTATATCCGGCCATTATATAACTATTGCCCAAAGGCTATCTTGCAGTGCCATTAACAGGCGATGTAATGCAGATACCGGACAGGCAGCGGTTGCCATGCCGCAAAAGGGACGGACCCTGCTCCACCCGCGACATGGATAGCCGTTTCAACACAGCAGCTTCACACCTCCCAGTTCAAGTCTAGTTGAGGATTTGCCATGTTGCTCAAGGGTACAGTCAAGTGGTTTAACAACAGCAAGGGCTATGGCTTTGTAGTAGCGGACAACAGTACTGAAGAGTTGTTTGCCCACTACTCGTCCATACAAATGGATGGCTACAAATCATTGAAGGCCGGCCAGGCTGTCCAGTTTGAAACCCGTCAGGGCCCCAAAGGCATTAATGCGGTCAACATCAGCCCATTACAAGTAAATAGCTAGACAACCGGCAACAACATCTGGCGCATCGTACCTGCCGGAATGACAGGCACGATGCGCCAAGGCTTGCAGTCAACGCCAGACGCCGGTGGCACTGCGGTGGGTTTGCATGACCTCAACGTAGTTGGCACGGTCATAGGCACTTGGATCAATCGCACGCTCACGACTGACACTGCCCTTGAGCTGACCAACGCTTTCGTATTCGTTCTCCTGCAGCCAGTGCTGCATCTCGCGCAGAATCTGGCCCAGCGTCTGCGGCCCCTGACGCAGCAGGATACTGCACAGATGGGTCACATCCGCACCCGCCATCAGCGCCTTCAACGCATCCTCGCCACTGTGAATGCCGCCGGTCACCGCCATCGACAACTGCACCTTGCCATATAGCGTGGCCACCCAGTGGATGCGCAGCAGGCTTTCATAGCTGGATGACAGCGTCAGCATGGGCATCACTTCGCGGGTGAACAGCGCGATATCCGGCTGATAGAAGCGGTTGAACAGGGAAACACCATCTGCGCCGGCGGCCTCAAGGCTACGGACAAAATGCCCGACCGAGCTGAACCGCGAACCCAGCTTCATCGTCACCGGAATGCTGACATGCTGTTTCACCTCGGTCAGCAAGTCGATATAACGCTGCTCGACCTGGCTGGATGACTCCTCGATATTGGTCGCCACATAGTAGACGTTCAGCTCCAGCGCATCCGCGCCGGCTTCCTGCAGCTGTTTGGCGTGGGTCGTCCAGCCTTCGCTGGATATGCCGTTCAGGCTGGCAATCAGCGGAATATCCATACTCTGCTTGAGCTTTTGCAGGTATTCCAGGTACTCGTCCAGCTCGGTGCGAAAGCAGCTGTCGTCATGTACCGGCAAGAATGAATCGGCCTCGCCGAACCCTGTTTCCTGCTCCATCAGGAAGCGCATGCTGGCTTCCTCGCTGGCCCGGATGCTTTCCTCGAACAGCGAGGGCAGCACCAGCGCTGCCGCTCCCTGGTCTTCCAGCTGTTTTGCCGTATCGGCATCACCGGTCAGTGGAGATGATGAGGGCACCAGCGGATTCTTCAGCTCGAGCCCCAGATACCTGGTGCTTAAATCAATCATGAGTCCTGCTCCTTTTCTTGTTGTTCGGCCCGTTCGGCCTCGCCCGGAAGATCAGCCAGTTCCTGGTAATGGGAAAAACGGGCAATGACGTCATCCTGTGCCTGCTTGGCATAGGTCTGCGCCAGTTCCGGATGACTGCGCTTGAGCATGTTAAAGCGGGTTTCAGTGCGGGTAAATTCACTATAGTCGATAGAGGGTGCGGCCGAGTCGAGCCGCAGCGGGTTCCTGCCGGCAGCGGCTCGCTCGGGCTCGTAGCGGAACAGCGGCCAGTGGCCACTCTTCACTGCCAGATCCTGCTGGCGATGGTTGAACGACAGATCCACCCCGTGGGCGATACAGGGCGAATAGGCAATGATGATCGACGGGCCGTCATGCGCCTCGGCATCGAGCATGGCGCGCAGGGTCTGGGTGTCCTTGGCACCATAGGCCACCTTGGCCACATAGACGTTGTCATAGCCCATCGCCAGCATGGCCAGATCTTTCTTCTGCGTCGGCTTGCCGGCCGCAGAGAACTTGGCCACCGCCCCCATGGGTGTCGCCTTGGAAGTCTGGCCGCCGGTGTTGGAGTACACCTCGGTATCCAGCACCAGGATATTGACGTTGCGAC
>CAZKTB010000164.1:0-2236 GCA_964555485.1 uncultured Thiopseudomonas sp.
TTTGGCAGTTGTTGATCGTCCTTCTGATCGTGGTCATGCTGTTTGGCACCAAGCGTCTGAAAAACATTGGTGGCGATCTGGGCGGTGCCATCAAGGGCTTCCGCAAGGCAATGGAGACCGATGAGGACAAACCGGCCGTAACCAAGGAAGAAAACCAGTCCGGTCAAACCGGCCAGACCTACGAAACCGAAGCGCACAAGGTCGAAGACAATAACAAAGGCTGACCGGGTCCATGTTTGACATTGGTTTTACCGAGCTGCTGCTGGTCGGTCTGGTCGCCCTGATCGTGATCGGCCCCGAGCGCCTGCCGACTGCCGCACGCACCGTCGGGCTGCTGCTTGGTCGCGTCAAGCGTGGTATCAGCAGCATCAAGGAAGAAGTCGAACGCGAAATCGGTGCCGACGAGATCAAGCTGCAACTGCGTAACGAGGAGATTCTGGCCAAGGAGCGCAAGCTGCTGGAAGACACTCTCAAGCAGGCCAGCAATGTCGGCGCGGACTTTGAAAAGCAGCTGCGTGAAACCTCTTCCATTCTGAACAGCCCGGTGGTATCCGATACTGAGCAGAAAAGTGCTACCGAGACCAAACCCGAGCCTGCCTCCATCGAGCAAGACAAGCAGCCCCCGCAATGAATTCACCCGTTACCCCTGACGGCTCCATGCCGTTGATTGCCCACCTCACCGAACTGCGCAGCCGCCTGCTGCGCTGTGTCATTGCGGTACTGGTGATCTTTGCCTGCCTTTTCTACTTCTCGCAGGAAATCTATGCACTGGTCGCAGCTCCGCTGCGGGCCCAGCTGCCGGACGGCGCCAGCATGATCGCCACCGGCGTCGCCACACCATTTTTGACGCCGTTCAAACTGACGCTGGTGATCTCGCTGTTTGCCGCCGTCCCCTACATCCTGGCGCAGATCTGGGGCTTCATCGCACCAGGCCTGTACCAGCATGAAAGGCGCATAGCGCTGCCACTGCTGGCTTCCAGCGTGATGCTGTTCTATGGCGGCATGGCCTTTGCCTACTTTGTCGTCTTCCCCATCATGTTCGGCTTCTTCTCAGCGGTAACGCCCGATGGCGTCGACATGATGACCGACATCAACCAGTATCTGGACTTTGTCCTCACCATCTTCTTTGCCTTCGGCGTCGCTTTCGAGATTCCGGTGGCAACCTTCCTGCTGGTCTGGGCCGGTGTGGTCGAAGTGGCCACCCTGCGCAAGAGCCGCCCCTATGTGGTGGTCGGCTGTTTTCTGGTCGGCATGATCCTGACCCCGCCGGACATCTTTTCCCAGACCCTGCTGGCCATTCCCATGTGGTTCCTGTTCGAACTGGGCCTGGTCTTCAGCAACATGGTGCAAAAGGAAAGAAACGCCCGTGAAGCCGAAGAGCTGGCCGAAGATGCAGCCGACGACCTGCCCGCATCTCGCGACTGATCCCGCTTGTGAATCTGCTGCTGCTACATCCTGAAGACCTGTTGCCGGACGGCAGCGCCATTGTCGAAGGCCGACGCCTGCAGCATATGCTGCAGGTACAGCGGGTTGAGCAAGGACAACAGCTGCGCGCTGGCCTGCTTGACGGTTTGATGGGCCAGGCCAGAGTCGAGCAGCTGGACAACAATAGTGCCCGCCTGAGCCTGCAGCTGGATCAGCCTCCACCCGCAAAGCTGCCCCTGACACTGATACTGGCTCTGCCTCGTCCGAAGATGCTCAGGCGCACTTTGCAAACCATTGCCTCCATGGGTGTACAGCAACTGGTGCTGGTCAACAGCTATAGAGTGGAAAAGAGCTTCTGGCAAACGCCCTGGCTGCAGGAAGACAGCATCCGTGAGCAACTGCAGCTCGGACTGGAGCAGGCCTGTGACACCGTACTGCCCGAGGTGATACTGGAAAAGCGCTTCAAGCCCTTTGTCGAGGATCGTTTGCCGGCACTGGCTGCCGAAGGCCTGAAACTGGTGGCTCATCCCGGCGAACACCCCGAGTGCCCGCGTGCACTGGGCACGCAGCAGCTCACATTGGCTATCGGCCCCGAGGGCGGCTGGATTCCCTATGAAGTGGAACTGATGCGCAAGGCGGCCGGATTTGAGCCGGTTCAACTGGGCCCACGCATCCTGCGCGTCGAAACCGCTGTTCCGGCGCTAATTGCCAGGCTGTATTAGCCCCAAAAGCCACCTTGTGCGAAGGGGCTTGCCCCTGAGAAAACGCCAGGTCCGCGCGCCAACTGTAGGTGCGAATTCATTCGCACACA
>CAZKTB010000164.1:2336-3526 GCA_964555485.1 uncultured Thiopseudomonas sp.
CCGAGCCGTCAGCGTGGCGTTTTTCGTTACCTGTTACTTAGTGCTCTGCATGCTCACCAGCAGAGTGCTCATCATGCCCGTCCTCGTGAGAAGCTTCACCGTGGGAGTCATGCTCCGGCTCGGCATGGTCATGACCATGCATCTGATGCTGCATCATGTCACCCATCTCGGCAGCATGCTCGTGACCGGCGCGGGCGATTTCCTGCAGCACTTCCAGGCCGATTTCGCCATAGGCCAGCACACGGCCGCCGGTTTCTTCAGCCAGCTTGTCGGCCGCGGCACGGTCGCTATAGGTAGCAATCGACGGCCCCATGGCACCCATCAGACCGCTGCCAACCACATACCAGGCCTCGCGCGCATCCATCAGGTGCTCATCGTCTGGCTGGTCCCAATGGGTTTTTGCCATGTCGTGCACATAGATTTTGGCCTGCAGGGTTTTGTTCTCAGGCTGCAGCAGCCAGCTGAACATGTCTACCGTGGAGCAGAACTTGTGCGTTTCGCCATTTTGCGTGTTGATGCTCTGGCCCTTGGAGCCCGGCCATTCGGTGATCAGCATGCCGCACACATGGCATTCGTCACCCGAGTGAAAAGCTACAGGATCGGTATTGATCTCCTTTTTCGGCTCATCACTACAGGCAGTCAGCAGCACAGCGGCAGCCAGGGCCAGCAGCCAGTTCAGGCCAGCTTGCTTCAGTTTCAACATGGCTTGTGTTCCTTTTATCTGTCAGGTAATCAGCATGCAGGCAAGACCTGCGTTTCATACAACAGTTATCCGCTGCGCCAGTGCGCAACGGATACCACTCGACTCAACCAACCCGCTTGGCAAAGGCCAGGTGCGCCCAGCCCAGAACCAGACCCAACCAGGCCAGCAGACACAGCCAGAGCGCCGTCAGGCCCATGGGCAGATCGCCGGCCAGTGACATCACGCCAAGTCCCTGGGCTCCGGCTTCAAAACCCGCCAGGTTGATCAGGCGGTAGATGTCCGCCGGGTTGAGCAACAGCAACCAGGGCAGCAACTCGGGACTGATCTTGCCCTCACTGACGACCAGCAGGGTCAGCAGTGCCAGGTCGAATACCAGCACGAACAGGAACCAGATGCCCAGCGCCAGACCGGCGGCTGTGGATTTTTCCGTGGCCAGGCTGCTCAGCACATAGGCAAACGCCAGGAACACCAGGCCCAGCAGGGTCGA
>CAZKTB010000165.1:0-3489 GCA_964555485.1 uncultured Thiopseudomonas sp.
TCCTGCTGCTCAAGGGCTTTGCCGAGGCCGAGCTGCAGCTGTCCATGCCCTAGATCACCGACCAGCACGCCAATCTGTACGGCTCCAACCCGCCGCCGCAGCGCTACCGCGCCGAGGTCACGGTGCTTGTGCGCACCGGAGATATCCAGCGGGTCAAGCAGGGCATGCAGAGCGTCGGTGAGCTGGTCAAATCCGGCGTGGCGCTGACCCAGAGCTATGAGCACCAGCCGCAGTTCCTGTTTACCCAGCTCAACAGCATCATGCCGGACATGATTGCCGAGGCCACCCGCGAAGCGCGGGCGGCGGCGGATCAGTTTGCCCGGGACGCCGGGGCCGAGGTGGGCAGTATCCGCCGGGCCAGCCAGGGTTATTTCAGTATCGAGGATGTGGATCAGTACACCCCCGAGACCAAGAAGGTGCGGGTGGTGACCAGCGTCGATTACATCCTGCGCTGACCCGCCGTCAGCCATTGCCGCATCATCCATCTGCCTGATAACGCCCACCCGCGCCTGACAGCGTGGCGCGGGCGTAATAGACTGGGGCCTTCTGTTCTGGGGAGGTTGGCATGACGTTGTTACCCTGGTCGCATGACTGCTCGGTCGGATTCACCCTGCGCGGCTGGCATTCACAGCCCATCGGCAAGCCCTTGCTGCATTTCATCCATGGCAATGGTTTCTGCACCCGTACCTACGAACCCATGCTCTCCCTGCTGGCCGAGGATTTCGATCTGTGGCTGTGTGATATGCAGGGCCACGGCGACAGCGACCACGGCGGTCCATTCAAGGGCTGGAATCTGAATGCCGAGCTGGCGGTGGAGGCCTTTGTCGCCGGTTGTGCGGTATTCGGCAATGTACCCCGTTACGCCTGCGGCCACAGTTTCGGTGGGGTGCTGACCAGCCTGATTCTGGCTGCCCATCCGGCGCTGTTCCAGCGGGCAGTGCTGATGGACCCGGTGCTGTTCCCGCCCGCGCAGATTCTGTTGCTCAATCTGTTTGGCGGGCTGATCAGAAACCCCATGGCCGAGGGCGCGCGCAAGCGGCGGACCCAGTGGCCGGACCGGGAGGAGGCTTTTGCCAGACTGCATGAGCGGGGCATCTTCCGCGGCTGGCAGGATGATGCCCTGCGTGCGCATATCGAGCATGCCCTGCGCGAGGAGCCGGGGCAGGGGGTGGTACTCAAATGCCAGCCCGAGCGCGAAGCGGAAATCTTCGAGTCCCGCCCCCGGGGCTTGTGGCGCTCGTTGCTGCAGATCCAGACCCCGGTGCGCCTGATCCATGGGACAGACACCTACCCCTTCGTCCGCCAATCGGCCACCCGGCTGGCTGCTCGCAACCGTCAGGTGACAGTGGAGAGGTTGCCGGGGGGGCATTGTTTCATGCAGGAGGATTCGCGGTTGGCGGGGGAGAGGGTGAAGGGGTTTTTGTTGGGGGAGTAGGAGCTGCTCCCCCTCTGCCCAGCCCTCAGGACGCCACCGCTATCACATCCCCATGATTCTCCGGCTCGATCAGCGCCCGGTGCAGTGCGACTACCGCTGCATCATAGTCAGCCTCATCGATGATGCACTGCATCTCCACCTGGCGGATCGACTGGTGGATGGCCTGGATGCTGATGCCAGCCTCGGCCAGCGCCGCCACGGTGCGGGCGAGGATGCCCTTGACCTTGAGGTCGGAGCCGATGGCCGAGACGATGGCGATGTTGTGCAGGTGCACTTCGGCCATCGGGTAGCGCTCCTTGATCAGGCGGATGGCGCGGGTCAGGGCCTTGCGTGAGCCGGCGGTGTAGTAGGTGATGCTGTTGGCGTCGGAGTCCTTGTTCACCACATACAACTTGATCTGCTTGAGGATGCGGGTGATTTCGATGTCGTAACCGACGTCGCCGAGCATTTCCTGATCGAATACCTCCAGCCCGAACACGTCCTTGCGCCCGGCGATGATTTCCACGCAGGGTTTTTCGCTGCAGTAGTTCTGGTTGATGGTGGTACCGCCGTGATCCGGTTCGAAGGCGTTCTTGATGCGCAGCTGGATACCGGCCCGGCGCAGGGTGCGGGCGGCGCGCGGGTGGATCGCTTCCATGCCCAGGTTGGACAGCTGGTCGGCGACGTCATAGTTGGTCATGCCGATGGTCACCACCTTGTCCTGGCCAACCAGGTTGGGGTCGGCGGTGCTCAGGTGGAACTCCTTGTGGATGATCGCCTCTTTGGCACCTGTGGCCGCAGCGATCTGGGCGAAGGTGATCTCGGTGTAGCCGCGGTCGAAGGTGTTCATCAGGCCTTCGCTGCAGTGGGTGTAGCCCGGGGCAACCACCAGTTCGCTGGCGAAGTCGAAGTCCTTGAAGTGCTCGGCGATGGTCTCTTCGAAGCTCAGCGGCGCCTGGCTTTGCTGCCAGCCGGTGAGATCGGCAAAGCGCGCGTTGATGCCGCGCAGCTTGAGCGCCAGCACAGTATTGAAGGCACTGTGGGCTTCGCCCAGTGACGCCAGCATCTCGCGCACTTTCATCAGGTGTTCGGCCAGCTGGAAGTGTCCGTAATGGCACAGCTGCTGCAGACTGCGCATGACATGGGTGCAGTCATCGATGCGGCCGTTGATGAACTGGCTGGCCTGCTGCAGGGCATGGCTGTTGTCGCCGAAGATCTCTTCGTTCTTGGCCAGCATGGCCGCACGCACGGCTTCCAGTGCCTGCTGCCAGGCTTCATCACTGCTGGCTTCGGCAAAGCGCTGGTAGACGCCGGGCTCGCCGGTTTTCTTGTGTTCCAGCAGCTGGTTGGTCATGCCGCTGTAGGCGGAGACAACAAAAATTCGCTGATAGACCCCGTGCTCGGGGTGCTCGGTCAGAAAAATGTTGTTCAGTACTTCGGAAAAGCTGCTCATCGAGGTACCGCCGATCTTTTCTACGCTGTGCATGAAGTTTGAACCTGCTGGAATTTGATGGATGAGACGCAGCACGGGCCGCGCAGGACCGATGATTATGGTTTATGCGCTGTTGTTGTGCAAACTGCGGCCTGTATCAGGCTTTGATGACCAGAATTGACTGCCCAGATGTGCAGAAACAGCAACCGGGCTTGCCTGTGTGAGAACTCGACTTCGACACTGCAGAGCGCTTTTGCAAACTAAAAGGGCAGTCCCTTTGGTGCCGGTTGCGGCTCGTGGCGCCAGCCGGGTACGCCATCGCGGATGCGTCGTGAATAGTCGCTGCGGCCGGCCGCTTCCAGCGAGCGCTGGTTGAGGTGGCCCAGCTCGCGCAGCTCGTCCAGCCCGGAGCTGGCGATCAGGCCATCCTGTTGCTTGATGTAGGACGGCAGGTAGCCGGTCAGCAGCAGGCGAGGATCCAGCGGCAGGCCGCCAACAATCTGCTGCAGCATGGTGTACACCAGCGTGGTGCAGTTAACCGTGATGGTGTTGTAGAAACGTGGCGTGTTTGCCAGTGCATTGGCCTGCTCGACATAGGCCAGAAACAGCTCGCGGCGAACCTTGGCCGGCATGGCAATGCGGT
>CAZKTB010000166.1:0-3482 GCA_964555485.1 uncultured Thiopseudomonas sp.
GTCCAGCCCGGCGACGTACTGGTATCCGACATGACCGACCCCGACTGGGAGCCGGTGATGAAGCGCGCCAGTGCCATTGTCACCAACCGTGGTGGCCGTACCTGTCACGCCGCCATCATCGCCCGCGAGCTGGGTATTCCTGCCGTGGTCGGCTGTGGTGATGCCACCGAAGCCCTGGAAGACGGTCAACAGGTCACTGTTTCCTGTGCCGAAGGTGATACCGGTTTCGTGTTTGACGGTGCCCTCGACTTCGACATCCGCACCAACGCCATCGACCAGATGCCCGAGCTGGACTTCAAGATCATGATGAACGTCGGTAACCCCGACCGTGCCTTCGATTTTGCCCAGCTGCCCAACGAGGGTATCGGCCTGGCTCGTCTGGAATTCATCATCAACCGCATGGTTGGTGTACACCCCAAGGCCCTGCTCAACTTCGACAAGATGGCGCCCGACCTGAAAGAGGTCATCGGCAAGCGCATGGCCGGCTACGCCAGCCCGGTCGACTTCTACATCGACAAGATTGCCGAAGGTGTCAGCACCCTGGCCGCCGCGTTCTGGCCGAAGAAGGTCATCGTGCGCATGTCCGACTTCAAGTCCAACGAATATGCCAACCTGATCGGCGGCAAGCTGTACGAACCCCACGAAGAGAACCCGATGATCGGTTTCCGTGGTGCCTCCCGCTATATCAGTGACAGCTTCCGTGACTGCTTCGAGCTGGAATGCCGCGCGATGAAGAAGGTGCGCGACGAAATGGGCCTGACCAACGTCGAGCTGATGATTCCTTTCGTACGTACTCCGGGCGAAGCCGCCCAGGTGGTTGACCTGCTCGGCGAGTTCGGCCTCAAGCGTGGTGAAAACGGCCTGCGCCTGATCATGATGTGCGAGCTGCCGTCCAACGCCCTGCTGGCTGATGACTTCCTGCAGTACTTCGACGGTTTCTCCATCGGTTCCAACGACATGACCCAGCTGACTCTGGGTCTGGACCGTGACTCCGGCATCATCGCCCACCTGTTCGACGAGCGTGATCCGGCAGTCAAGAAGATGCTGTCCATGGCCATCCAGGCCTGCCGCAAGGCCGGCAAGTATGTCGGTATCTGTGGTCAGGGTCCGTCCGACCATCCGGACCTGGCCCGCTGGCTGATGGACGAGGGTATCGACACCGTATCCCTCAACCCCGACTCGGTACTGGATACCTGGTTCTTCCTCGCGGAAAACGAATGAGTCATGCACCACCGGCAGATAGCGGTGGTGTAACAGCAGCAACGAAAGACCCGGGCCTGTGCCCGGGTTTTTCATGCCTTTCTTATTCTTAATATATATAGAAAAGTTATTTTTAATTCCATGCAGCCTGTGTGAGAATGCCCCGCCTGATCCAGAGCTGCCGAGGTTCCCATGCTTTCATTCATCCGATTTCTGGCCGTTTCCCTGTTGCTGGCCAGCAGCAGTCTGCTGGCCCAGCCACTGCTGGAAGCCCACCAGGCTGCCACCCTGCTGGCCGAGGGCAAGCTGCAGGCGGTGGACATCCGCAGCCCGGAGCTGTACGGAGAAAGCCATATTCCCGGTGCCATCTCGGCACCTTACGGCCGCTGGCGCGGCCCGGCCAACAATCCCGGCCAGCTGCTCAGCCCGCACGCCTTCGAGCAACTGATACAGGAACTGGGACTGACCCCCGAACAACATATTCTGGTGTACTCAACCGGTGATGACGAAACCGACTTCGGCGCCGCCGCCCGGGTGTACTGGACCCTGAAATATCTGGGTTTTGAACAACTCAGCCTGCTCAATGGCGGCTTCAAGTTCTGGCTGGCACTTCTGGATAGCCAAACCGAACAGGTCACCAGCCAGTTGCCGGCCAGTCCGACCCGCATCCGGCTGCAGCCGCAGCTGGCAGTGGGTACTGACGAATTGCTCGACAAGATCACCCGCCAGCAAGGCAGCTTCCAGTTGCTCGACTCCCGGCCACCGACTTTCTTCGAAGGTACGGTAAAGGCCCCCACAGCCAGCGTTGGCGGCACCATTGCCGGCGCGCAAAACCTGCCGTTCCAGCAGTGGTTCAATGCCAATGACACCCGTGTGCGTCCGGCCGAGGAAATCCGCCAGCTGGTGCATGAACAACAGCTGGATCAGGCCAGCGAGACCCTGTCTTTCTGCAACACCGGCCACTGGGCCGCCACCAACTGGTTCGTGCTTTCCGAGCTGGCCGGGCTGGACAATGTACGCCTGTACCCCGGCTCCATGGCCGAGTGGACACAGAACCCTGCCGCCCTGCCGATGGACAACACGCCTGGCCGCTGGCAGCAAATCAAGGCCAAATTCCAACAACTGGTGCAATGATCCATGCTTAAACAACGTAACGGGCTGATTTTGGCCCTGATAGCCTTCACCCTGTTCCTGTTCTGGTCGGTATCCATCCGCCAGAGCCTGCTGTTTGTGGTGGGTATTGGCCTGGGCCTGGTACTGGCCGGCTTCCGCTTCGGCTTCACCACCGGCTGGCGTAACCTGATCGAACAGCGTGATGCCAGCGGCGCCTATGCCCAGCTGCTGTTGCTGGCGATTGCCGCCGCCGTATCCCTGCCCCTGCTGGCCGCCAATCCGGGTGAGCTCAGCGCGGCCCTGGGGCCGCCCGGTGTCAGCCTGCTGGTGGGTGCGCTGGTGTTTGGTGCTGCCATGCAGATTGCCGACGGCTGCGGCTCCGGCACTCTGTACAAGGCCGGCCTGGGCATTCCGCTGAACATGGCAATCCTGCCCATGTTTGCACTGGGCAGCTTCCTCGGCTCGACCCATCTGGGCTGGTGGCTGGATCTGGGCGCCATGCAGCCGGTCAGCCTGCTCGATAGCGCCGGCCTTGGTGGTGCGCTGGTACTGACCTTTGCCGGTCTGGCCCTGATTGCCGGCCTGTGCTTCTGGTGGAGCAAGGGCGCAACCACACCCCGTCCCGCCTTTCGCAAGGGGTTGTTGCTGGGTGCAGTGCTGCTGGCGGTACTGGCGGTGCTCAACCTGGTAATTGCCGGTCAGCCCTGGGGTATCGTCTACAGTTTTGGTCTCTGGGGCGCCAAGATCGCTCAGGCCACCAGCCTGTTTGACCCTAGCGTCAACGCCTTCTGGAGCCAGACCAGCAACGCCACCGCCTTGCAGCAGTCGGTCTTCATGGATGTCACCAGCATCACCAGCCTGGGCATTCTGGCCGGCGCCCTGTTGGTGTTTGCCGGCAAAAGCGGCGATCAGCAGAAAAAGCTCAACGCCACCCAGTGGGCAGTTGGCATCATTGCCGGCTTCTTGCTTGGCTACAGCTCGCGCCTGGCCTTCGGCTGTAACGTCGGCGCCATGGTCAGCGGCATTTCCACCGGCAGCCTGCACGGCTGGATCTGGGTTGCGCTGGCATTTGTCGGTTCACTGGCGGGTGTACGCATCCGCAAATACTACGGGTACTAAACCATGGCACAACTGAAAACCACACGCATCCTGGCTTTCTGGCTGGTGCT
>CAZKTB010000167.1:0-3474 GCA_964555485.1 uncultured Thiopseudomonas sp.
CAGGGCGATCATTGATGATGATTCAACGATCGACTTTTCCGGCTACTACCACTTCATGGCCATGCCGGACCTCTGGGCCTTTGCCAGCAGCGGCTATCCATTCAGCCGCATGGCCGACCTGTCCGAAACCCTGGTGGTGACGCAGTCGCGGCCGGATGCCGTTCAGCTGTCCACGCTGTTGCAAACACTTGGCAACATGGGCGCGAAAACCGGCTATCCGGGTCTTGGCCTGCAAGTGACCGACAGCTGGGAGCAGGCCAGCAAGCAGGATGCAGACCTGCTGGTGCTGGCAGATCTGCATCCCGCCGTGGGGCAATCTGGTGATCTCAATGTGTTGCTGGAAACCTCAAGGGACTGGCTGCTGCATGGTACTGACCAGCCACTGCCGAAAAGCCAGCGCTACAACGCAGGCAAGCTCCCTGCGCAAAATGAGATTGATCTCACTGCCGATGCGCCCATTGCCGCCATCGTTGGCCTTGAGTCGCCATTTCACAAACAACGCAGCGTGGTGGCCTTGCTGGCCAACAGCACGGCCGACTACCGGCTGCTGGGTGAAACGCTGCGGGACAGCGGCAAAATGGCTGCGGTCGCAGGCTCGGCCGCGCTGATCCGCGAGAGCGGGGTGTACAGCCAGCTGGTTGGCGAGCAGTACTATGTCGGCCATGTGCCCTGGTGGATCAAGCTGTGGTACGTGATGTCGGAGCATCCGCTGGTGCTGCTGCTGACCACGCTGGGTGCGGCCCTGCTGGCGGCCTTTGTACTCTGGCAGGTCCTGCGCTGGCAGGCGGCCCGCCGCTTGCGCGGAGACTGAGATGTTCCGGGTGCTGATCATGCTGCTGTTGCTGGTTCCGGCTCTGGCCCGGGCGCAGGACTGCGCCTGGCCGGCCTGGGCCGGGTTTCGCCAGGAGCAGATCAGTACCGACGGCAGGGTGATTGATTATTCCACCGATGCCCGGATCAGCACTTCTGAAGGGCAGGCATATGCGCTGTTTTTTGCCCTGGTGGCAGATGACCGTACCAGCTTCGAGCGCCTGCTGAAGTGGACAGCCAACAACCTGACGCCAGGCGGGCTGGAGCAAGCCTTGCCGGCCTGGTCCTGGGGTCGTAACGCTGATGGTCGCTGGACTGTTCTTGATGCCAACAACGCCAGTGATGCCGACTTGTGGCTGGCCTACAGCCTGCTGGAAGCCGGCCGCATCTGGCACGAGCCGGACTATGCGCGGCTCGGGACAGAGCTGCTCTGGCGCAGTGCAGCCGGCAGCGTGCGCAAGCTGCCGGGGCTGGGCTTGATGCTGCTGCCTGCCGACCATGGCTTTGAGCATGCAGGCCGCTGGCGTCTGAATCCGAGCTACCTGCCATTGCAGCTGCTGGAGCGCTTTGCCGGCGAAGCCGCCATCTGGCGCGAAGTTGCCGATAACAGTCGTGTCTTGCTGAAAAAAAGCGCTCCTGCCGGTTTTGCTCCGGACTGGGTGGGCTGGACCGGGCAGGGTGTGAACTTTGCAGAATCCGGCAGCAAAGGCAGCTATGACGCCATCCGGGTATACCTCTGGCTGGGCATGCTGCCTGCGGATTATCCGCGGCGGGATGAACTGCTGGCGCATTTTCGCCCGCTGGCAGAGCTGTATCTGCAAAACGGCAGGGTGCCGGAAGCCATTGATGTGCAAACGGCCGAGGCCACAGGTGAAGGTGCGGACGGCTTTGTCGCGGCCCTGCTGCCCTGGCTGCAGGCCGACCGGGAATTGACAGGCACGACAGCCCTGCTGGAGCAGGGACGCATCCGGCTGCAGCAACCCGTGGCAAAAACCGCCTACTACGACAGGGTTCTGTCCCTGTTTGCCGATGGCTGGCTGCGCGGCCTTTACAGTTTTGACAAGAACGGGCTGTTACAGCGGGCCCGTGAAACGGGAGTATGCCGATGAGACATGCAATCAAATCAGGATGGGTGCGTGGCGCCGTCCTTTGCTGTCTGCTGTTGTCTTCGTTGCTGCTGGATACGACAGGCCTGGTACAGGCTGACGAACAGGAGCAAAGGTTGCAGGAGCGACTGTTTGCCAGCCAGGCAGCGCGTCGCAGCGACATGATCCGGGATGCGCGTCAGCGTCTGGCGCTGGTGGATCCGGAACATCCGGAAATTCTGGTGCTGGACATGCAGGATGCCCTCAAGGAGCTTGACCTGCCAGGGCAGGAGCGCCTGCTGGCGCTGGCCCGCCAGAGAGGTGACGCGGAACTGCAGCAGCGGCTGCAAGCCCTGGTACGATTGGCGCGGGCTGACGGCAAGATGGCCTTGCAACAGGCCCGCCTGCTGGCTGCCGGTGGCCAGTACGAAGCGGCGGTCAAAGCCTATCAGAGCCTGTTTGCCAACCAGCCGCCGGTATTCGAGCTGATGCTGGAATACTGGAAAACCGTTGCCAACCTGGAGCCGCGCAAAACGGAAGCCATGCAGCAGCTGTATCAGCTGAATATCGATTATCCCGGCAACGCCGAGCTGCAGCTGCTGCTTGGACGCCTGATGCTGGCTTCGGGGCAGGAGGACAGTGCCCTGCAGACGCTGCACTCCATGCAGGCTGCCACCACGGCCGATCGCGACAAGGCGGCAGAACTTGAGTATGGCCATCTGATCCGTCTGCCGGTCAGTGCCCGTTCGGCGGCCGCGCTGGAGGATTTTGTCCGGCGCTATCCGCGCTCAACCCTGCATGGCGCGGCAGAAAAGAACCTGGCGGCACAAAAACGGCTGCTGGCCAGCCCTGACTGGCAGGCCGCTAGCCGCGGCCGTGCCCTGCTGGAGCAGGGGCGCTATGCCGCAGCCGAGCCGCTGCTGCGTCAGGGCCTGCGCAGCTATCCGGATGATGGCAACCTGCATGGAGCCCTGGCCCATGCGCTGATGAACCTTGGCCGTCACCAGGAAGCCGAACGCCACTTTGCCCAGGCCACCAGCAAGCTGGCCAAGCGCAGGGTTGCAAGCGACATTCCGGTGATCGAGTCTGAAGCCTCTGCCTGGCTGGCCAAGTGGGAAAGCCTGCGCCTCTACAACCAGAGTTTGTTGGCGGTCGCCCGTGGTGATGCCGCGCTGCAAGCCGGTGATCTGGCCGCGGCGCGCAGCGCCTATTTGCGGGCAAGGCAATTGCGGCCGGATGAAGTGACCAGCTATCTGCGGCTGCACGAGCTGGAGCTGCAAGCCGGAGACGAACAGGCAGCGCTGGCCTGGTTGCAGCAAGTGCAAAAACGCCAGCCAAGGGACGATCGTGTCATCTATGCGGCGGTGGGTTTTTACCGGGAGCGGGATCCGGCACAGGCCAGGGCCATCCTGGAACGCTTGCCGGCACGCATGCACGGCCAGTTTGCATCGTTGCGACTGCGTCTGGTGCAGGAGCAGCTGTCACGCGACATCGAACAGGCTCTGGCCGGAGGTGATCGTGAACGGGCCTTGCAGCTGCAGCAGCGGGCCTTTGGTTACAGCCCCGAGGATCCCTGGAT
>CAZKTB010000168.1:0-3424 GCA_964555485.1 uncultured Thiopseudomonas sp.
GGAAGTCCTGCTCGAATGACTGCTCGCCAAATACCAGCCAGCAGGGTGTTTGCTGTCCGGACAGGGCCAGCTCCTGCCAGAAGGCGCGGTAAGGAGCGATGCCGGTGCCTTCACCGATCAGGATCAGCGGTGTACCGGGCTGTTCCGGCAAGCGGAAGCGGGCGTTGCGGTGTGGATAAAGTTGCACGCTATCCCCGGGCTGCAGATCCAGCAGATAGTACGAGGCAATGCCGGCTTCCTCGCGGTTGCCGAATGCGTAGTCGTAAGCCTTGACCGTCAGGTGCAGTTCATCGGGTAGCTCAGACAGGCTGTTGGCCACATCGTACAGACGTGGTTGCAGCGGGCGTAGCACATCCACCAGCGCCTGTGCATCGGGGCGTGCAGGAAAGCGGCCGATCAGGTCGCGAATCTGGTTTTCACGCAGAAACTTGCGCAACAGTTTGCTGTCGCCGTTAAGCATGCCAACCAGCGATGCATCACCGGTCAATTCAGCCCAGAGCTCCAGAAAGGCCTTGCCGGGAATGCACAGGTCGCAGTGGCGACGCAGGGCTTCGACCAGTGTGGCCCAGGGTGACTGGCTGTTCGCCGGACAGGCCGGTGGCATCCAGCAGCATAGCCACCAGTGCGGGCGGGTTTTCCGCCAGGATACCCACGGCATCGCCGGGCAAGACGGGGAAGTTGTCGGCATCCAGTGCCAACTCCAGATGATGGATGGGCTGCTGGCGCGAAGCGTGGCTCAGGTTCTGGTTGGCCAGCACCTCGACTTCCAGCGGGTTTTCCTTGCTGTACAGGCTGCCTTGATCTGCGCTGGTTGCTGTTGCCACAGGAGCTGCCGCAGCCTGTGTACGGGGCAGCTTGGGCAGCAGTTGTTCCATCCATTCGGCAGCAGGGCGGGCAAAATCGACGTCGCAGTCCTGGCGTGGAATCAGCCGTACAGCGCCAAGGGCTTCCAGCCGCTGATCCAACTCGATGCCGGTGACACAAAAATGCTCGTAGCTGCTGTCACCCAGTGCCAGCACGGCAAATTTCAGACCCGCAAGCTGTGCTGCATCTTCGGCCATGATGGCTTCATAGAAAGGCAGGATCGGCTCGGGCGGATCGCCGTCACCATGGGTGGCGGTGATCACTACCAGATATTCCAGTTTGCCCAGGCGGCGCAGGCGCAGGCTGGCCAGATCGGCCACTTCGGCGGCGATACCGGCACTGGCGCACTGCTCGGCCAGATTGGTGGCCAGCTGGCGGCAATTGTTGGTCTCGGTACCGAAGGCAATCAGTACTTTCTGCCCGGTATCGGCGGGCGCTGCCGGAGAATCAGCCGCTGTCTGGCTGGTTCCGGCCAGGTAGCCGCTGAGCCAGAGCCGTTGTTGAGTATTGAAAGTGCCCAGCAGGGCATCCAGCTGGCCCCATTGTGCGGGCGAGAAAAGTGGTGTGGGTATTTGCATTGCGCTGCAGTGCTCCGGATGAACTTTGGTCGGAGTATGTCAAGCAGGGCACGGCACGAATAATGAAATATACTGCCAAGTTGATTGAATAATATTGATGGATGCTGTGGATATTGATCTGGCCAGGACTTTCCTGGAAATTGTACGCAGCGGCAGTTTCATTGCTGCCGGCGAAAAACTGCACGTCACCCAGACTGCGGTAACTGCGAGAATACGTAACCTGGAAGGCCAGCTGGGCTGTCGATTGTTTGTCCGTAATCGCAGCGGTGCCACGTTGACGCCGGACGGTGAACGTTTTGTCACTCATGCCAGTCAGCTGGTACGCACCTGGAAAGCGGCCCGGCGCGAATTGCCGATGCCCAAGGGGGCCGATACCCTGCTGACGCTGGGCGGCGAGACCAGCTTGTGGAATCCGCTGTTATTGCAGTGGCTGTCGGCGCTGCGCAGCAGCCAGGAAACCGCAGCGGTACGTGTCGAGGTGGGCGGCAAGCAAAAACTGCACGAAAAGGTCGATCAGGGCGTGATGGATGCTGCACTGGTGCACCAGCCGGACTATCGGCCCGGCATCCAGGTGGAGCAATTGCTGGAAGAAAAGCTGGTGCGGGTACGCTCAGTGCGGCGTGCCGAACCCTACCTGTATGTGGACTGGGGCGAGCATTTCTGTCGCCAGCACGATACAGCCCTGCCGGAACTGGCACGCAGTGCGCTCTATGCCGATCTTGGGCCGCTTGCACTGGAATATCTGCTGCAACAGGGCGGCAGCGGTTATTTTCGCAGCCGGGTGGTGCAGCCCTATCTTGAGCAGGAGTTGCTGGAACTGGTGCCGACGGCACCGGAGTTCAGCTATCCGGTCTATCTGATCTACTTGCGTGAGCGACGGGATGCCCTGTCGGAAAACGTATTTCCGGCCCTGAAAACGGCCATGGCGAGCTACTGATCGCGGTTTAAAGCCGCTGGCGCACCACATCCATTATTCTGGCCTCAACTGTGCGCTCGATGCGTTCGGTGATGTCGCTGCATAGTGCTTCCACGTCCTGGGCCGAGTTGCCGGTCACGACAAAACTCCACTCACTGGCGTCTGTCCGCTCACGGGCACCGCTTTCACATACCGCCACTGCGGGGTTGCGGCCGTAGCGTTCATGGATGCCGCCCATGCGCTGGCGCTTTTCCTTTAGCGAGCGACAGCCAGGCAGGCTGAACACCAGTGTCATCAACACGATTTGCATGGAAACCCCTTTAATGTAATGGTTATTCAGATCTGCACATTGGCCCCGGGGTTGAGCACCTTGCCCAGTCCCCTGCTTTCCAGCTCAAGGTGCAGCATGCTGTGGATCAGATGGGGGCTGTCCATTGCCAGTGCCTGCTGCAGCAGCGTGCGGGCATGGGCCATGGGAATCTGGCGCAGCAGCCACTTGACCCTGGGCAGGTGGGTAGCGTTCATCGACAGGGTATCGAAGCCCATGGCCATCAGCAGCACGGCCGCCGCCGGATCGCCGGCCATTTCACCACAGATGCTGACCGGCCGCTGACAGCTGCGTGCGGCTTCGACCACCTGCTGCAGGGCCTGCAGCACCGCCGGATGTAGATAGTCATAGAGATCGGCAACCCGTGCATTGTTGCGATCAACCGCCAGCAGATACTGGGCCAGATCGTTGGAGCCGACAGAGACGAAGTCCGCCATATTGGCCAGGTCGTGTGCCTGATACACAGCTGCCGGAACCTCGATCATGACGCCAACCGGCGGCATGCTGACCGGCAGGCCTTCGCTGCGCAACTCCTGCCAGGCCCGGTGAATGTGATAGAGGGCGTCTTCCAGCTCGTGCACGGTAGAGATCATTGGCAGCAGGATACGCAGGTTGTCGAGCCCGGCGCTGGCCTTGATCATGGCCCGTACCTGTACGGAGAAGATCTCCGGATGGTCCAGTGAAATACGTATGCCACGCCAGCCAAGGAAGGGGTTTTCCTCCTTGATCGGAAAGTAG
>CAZKTB010000169.1:0-3370 GCA_964555485.1 uncultured Thiopseudomonas sp.
AATTACCTGCGTTGCCAGAACTGCCTCGCCAACACTATTCAGCGCTTCCTTGATTGTTTCAGGCGTGCACAGGCTTCTGTAGGAGGGGCTTGCCCCGGCAAAGGGGGCGCATTTCCTCAGGGGGCAAGCCCCTTCGTACAAGGCGCGCCCTTCGCACAGTGCTGTTACACCTGCTTCCTGTAGGTGCGAACTCATTCGCACAAATACCGCTGCTCTATCAGGACATTTCATTTTGTCCGGATAAATCCGGACCTACATTTGCACCCGGACAAACCTGAACCGTAGGCACGAATTCATTCGTACAGCTGCTCTACAGGAACAGTTCAGACACCAGCCAGGCGTTCCAGTGCCTCACGATATTTGGCGGCAGTCAGCTCGATGACGTCCTGCGGCACCTGTGGCGCCGGCGCCTCCTTGTTCCAGCCGCTGTTTTCCAGCCAGTCACGGATGATCTGCTTGTCGAAGCTGGGCGGATTGGTGCCTTCGGCGTACTGGTCGGCGGGCCAGAAACGGCTGGAGTCAGGTGTCAGCACTTCATCCATCAGGGTCAGGGTACCGTCCTCGTCCAGACCGAACTCGAACTTGGTATCAGCAATAATGATGCCCTTACCCAGTGCATACTCGGCTGCGGCCTGATACAGGCGAATGGATGCATCCCTCACCTTGGCAGCCAGTTCGCTGCCGATGATCTCTTCGCAGCGGGCATAGGAAATATTTTCGTCATGATCACCCACCTCGGCCTTGGTGGACGGGGTAAAAATCGGCTCGGGCAGGCGTGAAGCCTCTTTCAGACCAGCTGGCAGGCTGATGCCGCACACTGTGCCGTCGGCCTGATATTCCTTCCAGCCGGAACCGACCAGATAACCACGCACAATGGCTTCCACAGGCACCGGCTTAAGGCGCTTGACCACCACCGCACGACCCTCGACCAGCGGCAACTCGTCAGCCGATACTACGTCTTCGACACGATCACCGGTGAAATGGTCAGGCACTAGGCCCTTGAGCTGCTCGAACCAGAAATTGGAAACTGCCGTCAGCACCTGGCCCTTACCGGGAATCGGCTGATCCAGAATCACGTCAAAGGCCGACAGGCGGTCACTGGCCACCATCAGCATGCGCTTGTCGTCAATTTCGTACAGATCGCGCACCTTGCCGGAATAAATATTTTTCAGACTCAGCTGGGTTGCTGTGCTCATGGCATCTTCCTGTTGAAGTTTGCTGAATGCCCGACGAAGCCGGTCGCCGGTCATTTGTTGCGAATGGAAAAGAAAACCGGCCTTCCTTGACGCATACGCAGTGCAAGGAAGGCCGGCCAGGATCAGTTCAGGTGCGGCTGGATGGCACCCAAGATCCGGTTGGTGGTAGCGGCATCAGCCAGCTGGCCGGGTTCACGCTCGACCCCGACAAACACCTGGCGGCTGATTTGTGTCAGCTTGATCCGGTACGGCTGACCAACGTTCTTGCGTTCCTGACGTTTCTTTGAAGTGAACATGCGCTTCAAGAAACCGGGCTTCTTCTGCTCGGCCTTGCGCTCCAGATCGATGTAGTAAATACCCTGGCTGCGGTCAATATCATCCACATAGATACCGGCAGCACTGAGTGCGCGTCCAACACCAGACCATGCCTGCTCCATGCCGGCATCCAGACGCAAGACCTGCAAACCGCCCTCGCCAGCCTCGATCAGGGCGACACGGCGCGGGGCATCATGGCTCTGACTGGCCAGCAGGGAATAGCTTTGTCCCTGGCTGCCGGCCTGGTTGAAGAAACGCTCAAGCCCGGTCAGTGCCAGTGCCGCTGAAGGCTCCTGTTTGTCGGCACTCCAGTCGCTATCACGATTGCCCTTGCGGGTCGCCGCATCGACAAAAATCTCGCTGGTGTTGCGCTGCACACCAGGCTCGATACGCACCCGGAAACGGCTATCCTGGTTCTTGCCCAGGGCCAGACTGTCGCGGGTCGCTTCCGGCATGCCGGCAGCCGGCAGCCAGCCAGTGGTGAATTCGCCGACATGGGGACGTTCTTCGGCAATGCTGTAACCCAGCTCCTCAAAGTAGGCCTGCGCCATGCTCCAGACCTGGGCCGGAATGCGCTGAGCCAGAATCCAGCTCTGTCCGCTACTGCGCTGAATGGAGAAGTCCCCTTCCAGCATGGCGTGGTTGACCGGATGCGGACGCTGAATTACGGCACCCTCTCCCTCCAGATCAGCGATGAAACCCGGAATCGGCAACAGCGGATCCAGCGGTCTGCTTTGTGCTCCCTCGGGCAACTGCATCTCCGGTAGCAGGCGCGCATCCAGGTAATCATTGCCACGATCACGAAAATAACCCTTGTCACCCCACAGCCAGCTACAGCCACTGAGGCTGACCAGTACCAGTGCAGCTCCTGCAATACGCTTCATGCAAGCTCCTCGCTCAGTCCAGAATGCCGGTCTGGCGCATCGCCTGACGTACGTGTTGGTGACAGCACTCGCTCAACCAGGTCAGCGGCAGGCGGATGCCTTCATTGATCAGGCCCATCTGGTTCAGCGCCCACTTCACCGGAATCGGGTTGGATTCGATGAACAGCTTGTCGTGCAGCGGCATCAGGCGGTCATTCAGGGCGCGGGCTTCATCGGCCTTGCCGGCCATGGCCAGGTCGCACAGCTCTTTCATCAGGCGCGGCGCCACGTTGGCGGTTACCGAGATGTTGCCCTTGCCGCCATTGAGCATTAGCTCCCAGGCGGTGGCGTCATCGCCGGAGTAGACCAGGAAATCATCCGGGCAGGCGGCAATTACCTGACGGCCACGCTCGATGTCGCCGGTGGCCTCCTTGATGCCGATGATGTTGTCAACCTTTGCCAGACGGCCAACGGTCTCGGGCAGCATGTCGCACACGGTACGGCCCGGCACGTTGTACAAAATTTGTGGAATGGCCACTGTCTCGGCAATCTTTTTGAAGTGCTGATACAGGCCTTCCTGGGTCGGCTTGTTGTAGTAGGGGGTCACCAGCAGACAGGCGTCCGCACCAACACCCTTGGCATTGGTAGTCAGCTCGATGGCCTCGCGGGTGCAGTTGGCACCTGTGCCGGCAATCACCGGAATGCGGCCAGCCACCAGCTCGACCACGCGACGGATGACCTCGACGTGGTCCTGCACGTTCAGGGTCGCCGACTCGCCACTGGTACCCACGGCAACGATTGCATCAGTGCCCTCTTGCAGGTGGAACTCGACCAGTTTTTCGAGCGCCTGCCAATCCAGCCCGCCTTCCGCGTCCATGGGTGTGACCAGCGCCACCATACTGCCTGCAATCATGTGATTACTCCTGCCAGGAAAAATGAAGGGAAGCGCTGAATAATGTTGGCGAGGCAGTCAGGGCAAGGCAAAAAGTGGCGAAG
>CAZKTB010000170.1:0-1620 GCA_964555485.1 uncultured Thiopseudomonas sp.
AGTTCCTTTGGTGCGGGCTACTCCGTGGGTAGCGTGATTCTGCAAAAGGTCTGACGACTGCTTTATTAACGACTACGGGAGCCGATTGGCTCCCGTAGTCGTTTATGGCAACCGGATCAGTCCGGCTGGTCGATGTCAGGACTGCTGCGGCTTGATCACCATGCCTTCAACCATTCGGCGGATGCGTGGTGCGCCGGCCAGAACCAGCAGGAAAGCCACTGGCCAGGCGATGATAAAGGCCTTGGCCCAGCGCAGCAGGAAGTCTCCACCCAGACCTGTATTGACCCAGGTGATGACGAAGGTCATGCCGCTGACCATGTAGAAAGACATCAGGATGGCGAATACCAGTGGGGCTAAGCGGGGTTTGAACACTATGAAGGCCTCATGAAGTTTTCCAGTAAGATATAGTAATTGAGGTGGTTTTTTCGGCCAAGACCGCAGCTGCGGCAAATTGTCCGTGCCGGTTATGGCTGCAATCAGGTTGTCTTTGTTGCGAGGCGTTCATGAGCTATCGACTGATTTTCTATGTGCCAGAATCTCACCTTGATCAGGTCAAGTCTGCAGTTTTCACTGCTGGCGCCGGCCGGCAGGGCGACTATCAGAACTGTTGCTGGCAGGTGCTGGGGCAGGGGCAGTTTCAGCCGTTGCCGGGAGCCGATCCTTTCATTGGCAAGCAGGGGAAGCTTGAACAGCTGCCCGAATGGCGGGTGGAAATGCTGGTGCCAACAGCTGCATTGAAGGATGTGATGCGGGCCTTTCGTGCGGCCCACCCCTATGAAGAGCCGGCCTACACGGTTTTGCAGGCTGTTAGCGTTTAGTGCCTTGTTTGCTTGAATCCGGCATTTGACGAGCTGGCTGCGCAGCTGCCGGCCAGAAGATAGCTTGCTTTCTGTTTGGTCGATACACTACCGCAGATGTGAGCAGTCTACAGTGATGAAGAGAATGGAATGACGGACCAGGGCGTATCCGGATTTATCGAGCGGGGCAGCAGTGATTACCGCAAGGCGACGCTGGCGCTGTTTTGTGCCGGCTTTGCCACCTTTGCCCTGCTGTATTGTGTACAGCCATTGTTGCCGCAACTGGCCGAGTTTTTTGCCGTCTCTTCTGCCAGCAGCAGCCTGGCGCTGTCGGTAGCCACCTTCGGCCTGGCCGGTGGCCTGTTGCTGTCAGGTGCGCTAAGCGAAAGCTGGGGGCGCAAGCCGGTGATGGTGGCGGCACTGCTGGTGGCCTGCAGTCTTGGGCTGGCCACGGCGCTGGTACGCGACTGGCAGTTGCTGCTGGTGTTGCGGACCTTGCTGGGCATTGCGCTGAGCGGTCTGCCGGCGCTGGCCATGGCCTATATCGGTGAAGAGTTCGAGCCGGCTTCGTTGCCGGTGGCGATGGGGCTTTATGTGGGCGGTACCGCGCTGGGTGGCCTGCTTGGCCGCTTGCTGACCGGTGTGCTGAGTGACCTGGGCGGCTGGACGCTGGCGCTGGGCGGCATTGCGACGCTGGGGTTGCTGGCCAGCCTGCTGTTTGTCTGGCTGCTGCCGCCTTCGCGCCATTTCGAGGCGCAGCCGCTGTCGGTGCGTGGCCTGTTCGGCAACTTTGTCCGCCATCTGGGCAATCCGGATTTGCGCA
>CAZKTB010000170.1:1720-3342 GCA_964555485.1 uncultured Thiopseudomonas sp.
ATCATTGCCGGTCTGGCACTTTTCACCATGGGCTTTTTTGCCGCCCATGCGGTGGCCAGCGGTCTGGTCGGACAACGGGCAGAAGGCGCTCGTGCCCAGGCTTCGGCGCTGTACCTCTGTGCCTACTATCTTGGCTCAAGCGTGGTGGGCTATGCGCTGGGCTGGGTCTGGCAGAACTGGGGCTGGCTGCCGGTGATTGGCTGTCTTGTAGCGCTGTTATTGCTGGCAGTGGCGCGTGCTTTGCGACTGTAGTCCTTGATGAATACACGCATGGTAAACTGCATCCGGTCCCTGTAATCCTGCGAGCCAGGCAGGGTCTTACTGCATCCATGGCTTTTCGTTATCATATGGACCTTCCTTTTTTGCGAGCCTGGCATGATTAGCAACGAATACGAACTGGCCTGGGTGCTCTACGGCGTAGCGGCACTGGGCTGTTTTTGGGTCTGGACATTCTTTACCCGCTGGATGTGGCGTTACCTGCGCGAGCCGCTGTGGCTGGCGGCGGCGGTGATACTGTTCAGCCCGACCCTGGTTGATCCCAACGGCACCGCCTGGGTACCTTCCCTGGCGATGGCGGCGATGGATCTGGCCTTCAAGGTCAATAACGATGCCTGGCGCGCCCTTGCCGACATGATGCTGTACGGAACGGTAGCCTTTTGCGTCTATCTGGCTTTTGTCATGATCCGTTTTCTGGTTGGGCATTACTGGCTCAAGCCGGCGCGGGCCAGAGCTGCTGCCGAGCAGCAGTCAAAGGACAATGGAAGTGATGCGCACGAGCAAGCCCAGCGCGAGCCGACCATGCGCGAACTGCTGGAGCAAAGGGAGCTTGCCGCCGATTCGGGCATTGTTGCCGAACGCTAGGAGAGGGTCATGTGTGAGCTGCTGGGCATGAGTGCCAATGTACCTACCGATATTGTCTTTAGCTTTACCGGACTGATGCAGCGTGGTGGCGGCACAGGACCGCATCGTGATGGCTGGGGTATCGGCTTCTATGAAGGGCGCGGACTGCGCCTGTTTCAGGACCCGCAGGCCAGTGTCGACTCGGAAGTGGCGCGGCTGGTGCAGAGCTATCCGATCAAGAGTACCGCGGTGATCGGCCATATCCGGCAGGCCAATGTCGGTGCTGTGAGCCTGGCCAATACCCATCCCTTTGTGCGCGAGCTGTGGGGGCGCAACTGGTGCTTTGCCCATAACGGCCAGCTGGCGGGTTTTGCTCCCGGGCCGGGCTTTTATCAGCCAATAGGGGACACTGACAGCGAGGCGGCTTTTTGCGATTTGCTCAACCGTCTGCGTAGCACCTTTGTCGATGCGCCTGAGCCGGATGCCATGCTGCCGGTGTTGGTTGCTGCCTGTGAAGAGTATCGCGGCAAGGGCGTATTCAACTGCCTGCTGAGCAATGGCGACTGGCTGTTCAGCTATTGCTCGACCAAGCTGGCCCGCATTACCCGCCGCGCGCCTTTCGGTCCGGCTACCCTCAAGGATGCCGACCTGACCGTCGACTTCCACGCCGAGACCACGCCGGATGATGTGGTCAGCGTGATCGCTACCGAACCCCTGACCGACAACGAGAACTGGCATGTCTACCAGCCGGGCGAATGGGTGCTCTGGCGTGACGGTGAGGT
>CAZKTB010000171.1:0-3333 GCA_964555485.1 uncultured Thiopseudomonas sp.
TACATCAAGGACGCGGGGCAAGTATAACCATAACGAGACACAGGAAAGCAACACTGCTTGGATTTTCCGTGTCTCTTTAGCAGGCTCATCAGATTGGCTATGATTTCAACCTCTCCCAGGTATATCGTTACAGCCTCCTAATAACTTGTTTTATAATGCATTTACAGAATCATCGAGCGATATGAAACAGACAAAATCAGAAGCCGAAACAGAGAAAGGCGATACAAAAACATAGCCAGCAAACGAAGAATTGTTATACTTATTGCTAATGACCAGCCGGTCAAAGCTAACGATTTTGAGCCGGATTTTGCGTAAAAAACCGTTACAGCGGTAAAAACCAACCCGGTCAGCGACCCTTAATCGATACTGACAAATACAAGAATATTCGTGCGGCTCCGTCAGCAAGCGGACGCAACGAATGGACATAAATGAAGTGGAGAAGAGTTATGGCCTGTTACAGCCTGGACGGAATTGCACCTGTAGTTGACCCGACCGCCTATGTGCACCCAAGCGCTGTTCTGATTGGTGATGTTATTGTCGGGCCCGGCTGCTATGTCGGGCCACTGGCCAGTCTGCGCGGTGATTTCGGCCGCATTATCCTGGAAGAGGGTGCAAACGTGCAGGATACCTGCGTGATGCATGGCTTTCCCGGCACCGACACCATAGTCGGCCGTAACGGCCATATTGGCCACGGCGCAGTCCTGCATGGCTGCCGTATTGGCGAAGATGCCCTGGTAGGCATCAATGCTGTCGTCATGGATTTTGCCGAAATAGGCGCCTGCTCTTTTGTAGCAGCCTCATCTTTCGTCAAAGCCCACTTCACCTGCCCGGAACGCTCTCTGGTCATGGGTTCGCCAGCCAGCGTAAAACGCCAGCTGCAAGACAAGGAAATTGCCTGGAAACAGATCGGCACACGCGAATATCAGCATCTGACCAAGCGTTGCCTGGAATCGCTTGAAGCCTGCGAACCGCTATCCAGCTTGTCACCCGAGCGTGCTGCCCTGCGCAACAGTGGTGCGGCACAACCCAAGAGCAGTCTTTGACCCTGGTTAGTATCGCCTGTGTGCGACACAGGTATATTTATCCGCTTTCATTTGTCATCCGGGCCTTTCATGACTTCTTTTTCACCATTGAACCAGCTTATCGAACGTTTCCAGCAACGTACTCCGATTCGTGCCAGTTCCCTGATTGTCACCCTGTACGGTGATGCCATCGAGCCCCGTGGCGGCACGACCTGGATGGGCAGCCTGATTCGCCTGCTGGAGCCGGTGGGAATTAACGAGCGCCTGAGCCGGACCTCCATCTATCGCCTGGCCAAGGAGGGCTGGTTGAGCGCAGACAAGGTTGGCCGCTGCAGCTATTACAGCCTTACCAACGGTGGCCGCAGACGTTTCGAGAAAGCCTTCACGCGCATCTACAGTGCAAACCAGCCTGCCTGGGATGGTGACTGGTGCCTGGTAATTCTATCCCAGCTGGAGCCGGAGACACGCAAAAAGGTACGCCAAGAGCTTGAATGGCAAGGCTTTGGCTCCCTGGCGCCGACCGTTCTGGCCAATCCGCGTTCGGATCGTGCAGCGATAACTGCCACCCTGCAGGACCTTGACGCTCTGGACGATTGCATTGTCTTCGAAACCCACGCACAGGATGTGATGTCTTCCAGGGCTCTGCGCCAGCAGGTGCGTGAAAGCTGGGATATCGACGAGCTGGGCCGGCGCTATAGCGAATTCATCCAGCTATTTCGTCCGGTCTGGAAGGCAATTAGCGAAGGTGCAGCCCTGACAACCGAAGAAAGCTTTCTGGTGCGGCTACTGCTGATTCATGAGTACCGCCGGTTGCTGCTGCGCGACCCGCAGTTGCCAGACGAGTTGCTGCCCGGCGACTGGGAAGGACGTGCAGCCAGGCAGCTGTGCCGCAACATCTACCGGCTGGTGTACGTCCAGGCAGAACAGTGGCTGTCAGAGATGCTGGAAACAGCGGAAGGCCCTGTTCCTGATGCCAACAAAAACTTCTATCTGCGCTTTGGCGGGCTACGCAATTGAAGCTGAAAAACCGGCAATGCAATGACCGGACAGCTGCCAATCAATCGCTGATGTGCTTTCTGAGCTTGTAGTCTGCAAAGAAGGCACCGCCAGGTAACAGCGCGCCAAAGAACAGCAGCAGCGCCAGCCAGAACGGGACGTGTTTTTTGACCAGGTTGATGGCCAATAAAACCACCAGTGAAATGAACAGTACGCCGTGGGTCGGGCCAAGCACTTTCACCAGCAGCGGAAAGTCGAACATGTATTTGACCGGCACTGCGACAAAAAACAACAGCAGCAGTGCTACCCCGTCTGTCAGGGCAACCCGGTCGAGCATTTTAATTGTTGGTGGCATTTTCTTCCCTTTTGACATGACCGGCTATCTGGCCGGCCTGGTTTTCAATGAGAGGAAAAGCTAGCCCATCAACCAGCTGATGACACAGTGACATAGCGTCACACAGCTGTTTCCATCAAACGCAGGCTATTTAAAAAAGGCGAAGCCCAACCCGTCTGAACACGGATTGGGCTTCGCTTGCCTGCATCAGCCAGCTCGCCCAAGTCTGCCCCTTGGGCAAGCAGTTGCAGATCAACGCATTCTGAAGAACTCCCTGTGCAGGTTGTGCGGGTTCATGCCCAGTGCGCTCATTGCCCGGGCGATGCTGTCGGCAAAGCCTTCCGGACCGCAGAACCACACGCGTGTGTTGTCATCACGTCCGGCCAGCAGCTGACTGGAATCCAGCTGGCCATCACGCTGGCTAAGGTGGACATGCAGACGAATGCTGGGCAGTTTTTCGCACAGCTGCTGCAGACGTTCGGCAAACACCGCTTCCTGCTCATTGTTGGCGCAGTAGTGCAGGCTGGCCACAGGTGCCTGCTCCGGCCGGTCTTGCAAGCCTTCCAGCCAGGCAATGAAAGGGGTCACGCCAATACCGGCAGCCACCCACACCTGTTCCTCGTCACCCTTTTGTTCCGGCAGGTCAAAGCGGCCATAGGGTCCTTCAACATGCAGTGCCTGACCGGGCTGGAGTTTTTTTACCAGCTGGCGGGTATGATCACCCAGCGCCTTGATGGCAAAGTTCAATTGACCGTCGCCCCGGTCGGCACTGGCAATGGTGAAGGGGTGCGGATCAGTCACGCCTTCAAAGCGGACAAAGGCGAACTGACCGGGCTCATGCTGCCAGCGACCATCCAGCTGGCACACCAGCTCAACCATGTCTGACTGCAACTGGCGTATCGCCAACAGCTTGCCGCTGTGAGTGCGGCTGCGGCCAATGCGGCCACTCAGGCTCAGCAGTGCTGCATAGGTACCCACTAC
>CAZKTB010000172.1:0-3324 GCA_964555485.1 uncultured Thiopseudomonas sp.
TTCAGGTGGTGTATTACGCACAGTTTGGCCAGGAGCAGGAGCGTTTCGATTTTGCTGAAGTGGTAGACACAATTGTGCGCAAGCTGGTGCGCCGCCATCCGCATGTGTTTCCCGGTGGCGATTTGCGCGCCAGTCATGATGACCAGTTGGTGGCCAGCGAGGAAGTACCCGGCCAGTGGCAGGCAATCAAAGAGCAGGAAAAACGCGAGCTGGGCAGAAGCGAAGCCGTTTCCGTTCTGGCCGATGTACCGTTCAACCTGCCGGCCATGACCCGTGCCGTGAAACTGCAGAAAAAAGCTGCCCGTTGTGGTTTTGACTGGGATGCGCCGGAGCCTGTGCTGGAGAAAATCCGTGAAGAGCTGGACGAAGTGCAAGAGGCATTGGCCAGTGGTTCGAAGCAGGCGCTGGAGCATGAAATAGGTGACCTGCTGTTTGCCGTCACCAATCTGGCGCGTCATGCAGGTATTGATCCCGAGCAGGCAGTGCGTGGAACCAATCAGCGCTTTTGCCAGCGCTTTGCCCATATCGAACAGCAGGTGGCACAAAGCGGCCGCAAGCTGCAGGACTGTTCCTTGCAGGAGCTGGATGCCTTGTGGGACGAGGCCAAACAGCTGCTTGCAGGAAAATGAGCAAAGGCAGCAGAGCCGTTCAAGTATTTATACAGATTTGTATCAAGGCATTTGCCGCTAGCGGCTGGCGAATGAACACAGCAGTTAAAAAGGAAAGATGAAGATGAGTTTGTCTTTGCGTGACCAGTTGCTCAAGGCTGGTCTGGTCAATGAAAAACAGGCCAAGCAGGCCGAGCGCCAGAAGAAGAAACAGCAACGCATGGTCAAGAGGGGTCAGGCCGAAGATGACCTGAGCACACAGCAGGCTGCAGCTCAGGCTATGGCCGAAAAGGCGAAAAGAGATCAGGAGCTGAACCGCGAACAGCAGGAAAAAGCCGAACGCAAGGCGCTGAACGCCCAGATCAAGCAGCTGATCGAAAGCTGCCGCCTGCCGAAAATGGATACCGAAGACTATTACAACTTCGTGGACCAGAAAAAGGTCAAGCGCATTGCGGTAAACGATCTGATGCGTGACAAGCTCAGCCGGGGTAGCCTGGCCATTGTCAGTCATGCCGGCGGCTATGAAATCATTCCGCGTGATGCGGCGCTGAAAATCCAGGAGCGTGATGCCCGGCGCATCCTGTTGCTGAATACGCAAACTGAAGCCCCGGAAGAGGACGATCCGTATGCGGCCTACCAGGTGCCTGACGACCTGATGTGGTAAGCAGCTGGCGCCGAATGCTGATCATGATCAGTTTGGCTCCCTGCAGGGTCGCCAATCGCTTGCGCGGCTAACCTGGCCAGTCCAGACTGCAAGCTTAGGGTATGCATATGCAGGAGGTAAGTCATGACAGTTTTTGCAACACGGCTGGTCGGTACCGAACAGCTGGCCGATGGCACCATGGCCTTTCATCTGGAGCGTCCGGACAATTTTGAATACCGGCCCGGCCAGGCGGTCGACCTGCAACTGGTCGAGGACACCGCCGGGCAGACACTGGCCAATGTGAGCCATACATTCTCCCTGGTCAGTGCCCCCCACGAACCCGTTCTGACATTGGCCACGCGCATGCGGGACAGCCAGTACAAGCTTGCCCTGGGTGCTCTGTCTGAGGGTGCGCCGCTCTGGCTGGGCGAGCCTTTTGGTACCGCACTGGTGGCGGATGCAACCGAGCGTCCGCTGGTGCTGATTGCCGGCGGCATCGGCATTACCCCCTTCATGAGCATTCTGCGTGATGCGGTGCACAGCCAGAAGCGGCGTCCACTGCGTCTGCTGTACAGCAACCGGCGCCCGGAAGACACAGCATTTCTTGCCGAATTGCAGGAGCTGGAGCGCGATTATCCGGCATTTACCATGTTGGCCACCATGACCAATATGGCTGCTTCGGCGCAGGATTGGGACGGGGCAACCGGCTATCTGGATGAAGAAAAAATCAGCGACTTTTGTCAGGACCTGGAGCAGCCGCTGTACTTTTTGTCCGGGCCGCCGGCGCTGGTTGAGGCCATGTTTGATGTGCTGGAAGATGCTGGTATTGATGAAGACGATATCTGTAGTGAAGGCTTTACCGGCTATTGACCGGATGCGTCAGAAGCAGGCTACAAACAAAAAACAGCCCGAAGGCGGTTTTTTGGTGCAGACAAGTCAGGCATCGTAGGCCAGGTTTGGCATCAGCCAGCGTTCGGCCTCTTCCACGCTGATGCCTTTGCGCTGGGCATAGCTTTCCACCTGGTCCTTGTTGATCTTGCCGACGGCAAAATATTTGGCTTCCGGATGGGCAAAGTACCAGCCACTTACAGCTGCAGTAGGGAACATCGCATAGTGCTCGGTCAGGGTGACACCGCTGGTGCCTTCCGGATCCAGCAACTGGAACAGCGGGCCCTTTTCGGTGTGGTCCGGGCAGGCCGGATAACCGGGGGCAGGGCGGATGCCGCTGTACTTTTCCTGGATCAGGTCGTCATTGTCGAAGTCCTCGCCAGCGGCATAGCCCCAGTATTTGGTGCGTACCTGCTGGTGCAGCCACTCGGCAGTGGCCTCGGCCAGACGGTCGGCCAGTGACTGGATCAGGATGGCGGTGTAGTCATCGCCTTCGGCCTTGTACTTGTTGCATAGCTCTTCCACGCCAAGACCGGCGGTAACAATGAAGCCACCGACATAGTCGGTCAGGCCGCTATCTTTTGGTGCGACAAAGTCGGCCAGGCAGCGGTTGGCACCTTCGTCACGAATCTTGCTTTGCTGGCGCAGATGATGAAGCCGGCGCAGGGGCTGGCCTTGCTCGTCATACAGCTCCAGGTCGTCATGGTTGACCTGGTTGGCCGGCCAGAAGCCGAACAGGGCGCGGGCCTGGATCAAGTCTTCACCGATCAGCTTGTCCAGCATCACCTGGGCTTCGTCAAACAGCGTCTGTGCGGCTTCGCCCACCACTTCATCCTGGAAGATGCGCGGATATTTGCCGACCAGGTTCCAGGCGATGAAGAAGGGGGTCCAGTCAATGAAGTTGCGGATTTCCTTCAGGTCGGCCTTCTCGATCATGCGTGGACCGGTAAAGGCCGGTGCTGGCGGCTGGTAGATGCTCCAGTCCAGCTGCAGGCGATTGTCGAGGGCCTGCTGGTAGCTGAGGTATTCGATATTGCTCTTGCGATTGGCGGTGCGCTCGCGGACCTTGGCGTATTCCTCGCGGGTTTTCTGTGCAAAGTCGGGCTTGAGCTCTTTTGACAGCAAGGTGGTGGCCACACCTACCGAGCGCGAGGCGTCGGTGACATAAACCACGGCATCATTGGT
>CAZKTB010000173.1:0-3317 GCA_964555485.1 uncultured Thiopseudomonas sp.
CCGAGAACATCGCCGAAACCGGGGCCGGCCATTACCGGGTGACCTCGCCGACAAACCAGCAGCTGCCCCTCGGGAGCGGCAATCAGGCTGCCAAAGCCCTTGAGTACAATCAGAGAATTGTATTGCCGTGCCAGTTGTAACGCTGCCTGCTCGCGATCTGCCTGCACCTCTGCAACGGAACGGTTCAGCAGCCGCGCCGCCTCGCCGGGATGCGGTGTGAGAATGCGCACCCCTTCTGCAGCAAAGTCGTCGGGATGGCTTGCCAGCAGGTTGAGGGCATCAGCATCCCAGATTTGCGTTACCGGCAAGGCCGCCGCCTGTTGCAACATCTTGCTTGCCGTAGTTGCCCGGCCAATGCCCGGACCGAGCAGCAAGACCGTGGCCTGCTGCAATACCGGCTGCAGCTGGCCCAGCCCGGTAACACCATGCACCATCACTTCCGGCTGCCGCGCCAGACTGGCGGCCACATGCTCGGGACTGGTCAACAGGCTCACCAGTCCGGCACCCAGCCTTAAACTGGTCTGGGCTGCCAGCAAACCGGCCCCGCCCATACCCGGCGCGCCGGCCAGAATCACTGCATGGCCGAGCTGGCCCTTGTGGCAATCCATTGCGCGCGGAGCCAGGCGTGCCAGGTTGCTTTCATTCAGTTCGATGGCTGCCATGACGGATTCCAATGACAGAAATAAACACTGGCATCCACTTTAACAAGCAGGCTCAGCTGATGAAACGCCATTCTCCTGGCTCCAGGTGCAAACCTGTTCGCACAGCACCTTGTCGCGCACATGCAGTCTGGCTTCATTATTATTCCCGGCGGCGCAGTTGCTGCCGTAGCCTGTTGAAAACAGCGCCCCAAACTTGCGAACTTACTGGACGCCCCTAGGCATCCAGCCACTGTTCTATTTTTTCGCGCGACGGAATGCCGCCGGTATGCACGACCTGTCCATTGATCACGACGCCCGGCGTGCTCATCACTCCGTAAGCCATGATCTCGCGCAGGTCCTCAACCTTGGTTACCTCGACCTGGCGGCCTTTGTCTTGGGCAACCTGATTGATCAGTGCAATGGTGTTCTTGCAATTGGCACAGCCTGTGCCGAGTACCTTGATATCCATGACTTTCTCCTTTGATAAAAACCGGTGTTTCGAGCGGGTATTGAAATTCACACTATTAGAGGCTGCATCGCATTGAGCAGCCATCCAACCAGGGTGAGCACCACCCACAGATAGAGGATGAAGGTTGCTTGCAGTTTAATGGTCATGATCTGACGCAGCATCATGAACTCGGGAATGCTGGCAGCCACAGAGCTCATGCAGAAAGCCATTGTGGTACCGATGGGCAGGCCTTTCAGAAGCAGGCTTTCCATGATCGGAATAATGCCGGTGACGTTGGAATATAGGGGAATGCCCACCAAAACCGCTGAAGGCACAGTCCACCACTGGCCGGTACCCAGGTTTTCAGCAAACCAGTTATCAGGCACAAAACCATGCAATGCAGCACCGATACCGACGCCAATGACAACCCACTTCCAGACCTTCTTGAAAATGGAGCTCATTTCCGCATAAGCGAAATCATGTCGTTGTCGCACAGAGAGTTTCTCGACCTTGCCCATGTCGCTTGCGTGCTCCGTGGCAAGCGGTGACTTTTCCATGGCTTCGATGACAAATGGTTGCAACCAGCGCTCCGCTTTCAGGCCATCCATCAAGAACCCGCCCAGGATACCTGCCCCAATACCAACTGCCAGATAAATGAGCGTGAATTTCCAGCCAAGCAATCCCCACAGCAATACAACCGCAATTTCGTTGATGAGCGGAGAGGTGATCAAAAACGACATGGTGATGCCGATGGGAATGCGGGCTGTGGTGAAACCCAAAAACAGCGGGATGCTGGAGCAGGAACAAAAAGGTGTTGCCGCACCGAAGGAAGCCCCCAAAAGGTAGCCAAGTCCGCGTCTTTTACCTATGAGATAGTCTCTCACCCGCTCTGTATTCATGGAGGCACGAAGCCAGGCGATGGCGTAAATCAACAACGTCAAAAGCAGGAGAATCTTCACTGTGTCATAAATGAAGAACTCCAGTGAAGCGCCTGCATGCGAATCGGCAGAAACTCCAAACAGATCAAACACTATCCAGCTTGAGGCAGGCAGGATATAGGAATAGGCCACCCACCAGAGTGCTGCCAGGATGGCAATACTGAAAAAATACCTGCGGTTCCACGTCCTTGAATCGGGCTTTGCTTCCGTCAAAACCGGGGCTGGCTGGCTGCAACAGCTTTCCTGTGTGCTTGGTGAAATTGTCATTTTTCCGCTCTCTAAACTTGAATGGCGATGTCGAACGATGCGGCCTGTTCATCAAGAAGACGAACAAGGGTGCAAAAGGATTCACCTGAATACACGAGGCCCATGACAGCAAACACGTCCTTTCTCATCAAAGCCCACCTGGCAACGCTCAACCAGACTGTCACGCAGCCGTTTTCTGGCTCTCAGGATGCGTGACTTGGCTGCAGCCAGTGTGAGCCCGTGCTTTTGGGCGTATGCACGTACTGTCTGCCCCTGAAGATCACAGCTCCGGATGATCGAGCGGTCCTCTGCTGCCAGCTCCGGCAAGATACGCTCAATGCAGATATCCAGCTCGTCAACAGGCTCGCGCCTGTTTCCAGCCTCGGTCTGCAAATGCTCGGGCAATTCCTCAAACGCCTTGCTCAAGCGCACAGAGTCAATCAATGCATTGCGCGCCACCTGAAAAAGCCAGGCACGCGGATTGGTCAGCTCACAAAAGCGCTGTTCCTGGCGCATCGACCTCAGGAAGACCTCCTGCAACAGGTCTTCCGCCATATCCCGGTCGCCGGCACGCTGAATCAGAAAAGCGCGCAACTCGTTTTCATGTGTTTGCCATGCGCGCGCGACGCAATCAAAGGTATTGCCGTCGAAGCGGCGTGCCGAAGTAACATTTTTCATCATCATAACGTCGTGACGGGATTCAAATTAGCTGGTAAAGCCTGCTTGCATGTGGCTGCCGATGCGATCCAGTTCTGCTTTGAACATGGTTTGGTCGTGCTGCAAGTCGTCCAGCGGCAAAGCAAGAAAAGCCTCGATGCCTGAGCGGAGAATGCGATAGGCCGCCATGAAGGCAGCATCAATTACTTCATCGGCACCTGTGACATGTGCCGGATCCTCGACGCCCCAGTGGGTGCGCAGGACAGGCCCCAGGTAGGCCGGGCAGGTTTCAGCAGCAGCACTGGAACACACCCTGATCACAATGTCCGGGGTAGCTGGCAGGTTGTCCCACGATTTGCTGTAGTAGCCTTCGGCCGGGATGCCTTC
>CAZKTB010000174.1:0-3310 GCA_964555485.1 uncultured Thiopseudomonas sp.
GATCGGATGCGCGCTTCGGCCAGCCCGAAATCAACCTGGGCATCATGCCCGGTGCCGGTGGTACACAGCGCTTGCTGCGGGCTGTGGGCAAGTCGCTGGCCGCACAAATGGTACTGACCGGTGAAAGCATTGATGCCGCCACAGCGCAGCGTGCCGGTCTGGTCAGTGAGATCACGCAGCCTGAGCTGACTGTCGAGCGAGCCCTGGGCATCGCACAAAGCATCGCCAAAAAAGCGCCACTGGCCGTACGTCTGGCCAAAGAAGCACTGCTCAAGGCACAGGAAACCGACCTGGCAACCGGTCTGCGCTTTGAGCGTCATGCCTTCACCCTGCTGGCCGGCACCCGTGACCGGGCGGAAGGGATACGTGCCTTTCAGGAAAAGCGGAAACCTGTCTTTACCGGCCAGTGAGCCCTGGCCCCCTAACAATAACAAGAGCGCTAAAAATGAAATTTGAACATATCCTTTTTTCAGTAGAGGAGGGCGTAGCCGTCCTCAGCCTCAACCGCCCGGCCCAGTTGAACAGCTTCAATACCCGGATGCATGAAGAGGTGCGCGAAGCACTGAAACAGGTGCGCCGTTCTCCCGAGGTGCGTGCCTTGCTGCTGACAGCCGAAGGTCGCGGCTTCTGTGCCGGCCAGGATCTGTCTGACCGCAGTGTGGCACCGGATGCGCAAATGCCGGATCTGGGCGAGTCCATCGAAAAATTCTACAACCCGCTGATTCGCACATTGCGTGATCTGCCGCTGCCGGTCATTTGTGCCGTGAATGGCGTAGCGGCAGGGGCGGGCGCCAACATTCCGCTGGCCTGCGATCTGGTGCTGGCCGGCCGTTCGGCAAGCTTCATCCAGGCATTTTGCAAAATCGGACTGATTCCCGACTCGGGCGGCACCTGGATGCTGCCTCGACTGCTGGGTACCGCCCGGGCCAAAGCCCTGATGTTGCTGGGCGATCGCCTGAGCGCCGAGCAGGCGCAGGAGTGGGGCCTGATCTATCAGGTGGTCGATGACGAGGCACTGCGTGAAGAAGCCCTGAAACTGGCCCGGCATCTGGCCAGCCAGCCAACCCATGGGCTGGCGCTGATCAAGCGCAGCATCAACGCCAGCCTGGCCAACAGTTTCGACGATCAGCTTGAAGTCGAGCGCGACCTGCAGCGACTGGCAGGCCGCAGCCAGGACTACCGTGAAGGAGTTGCCGCCTTCATGGAAAAACGTACACCTTCCTTTCAAGGGTGCTGAGCCATGGGTGCACTTGATCTCGATACCAAAATTGCAGTTATTGGTGCTGGAGCCATGGGCGCCGGCATTGCACAGGTTGCTGCACAAGCGGGGCACAACGTGCTGCTGTATGACGCACGCCCTGATGCCATCAGCCAGGCAATAAAGAACATTGACAGCCAGCTTGCTCGCCGTGTGGCCAAGGGTCGCCTAAGCGCGGAACAGCACAGCATGACGGTTGCACGGCTGCAGCCGGCCCACAGCCTGAACGAGCTGGCAGACGCGGGCCTGATCATTGAGGCCATTGTCGAGGACCTGCAGGTAAAGCGTGACCTGTTTCGTCAACTGGAAGACTGTTGCAGTAGCGACTGCATTTTTGCCAGCAACACTTCATCCATCTCCATTACCAGCCTGGCTGCTGAACTCAGGCATCCCGAGCGCATGCTCGGCATGCATTTCTTCAACCCGGCTCCGGTCATGGCTCTGGTGGAGATCATTTCCGGACTGGCCAGTGCCTGGCAACTGGCAGACCGGCTGTATGCAACAGCCCTGGCCTGGGGCAAGAAGCCGGTGCATGCGCGCTCGACTCCGGGTTTTATCGTTAACCGTGTTGCCCGTCCTTTTTATGCGGAAAGCCTGCGTTTGCTGGAAGAGGGTGTCGCCGACTTTGCCACCCTGGATGCACTGCTGCGGGATGCTGGCGGTTTCCGCATGGGCGCTTTCGAACTGACTGACCTTATTGGCCATGACGTTAACTACGCTGTTACCTGCTCGGTCTTCGAGGCGTATTACGGCGATCCGCGTTTTCAGCCTTCGCTGATCCAGAAAGAACTGGTGGATGCAGGTTTCCTGGGTCGTAAAAGCGGTCGTGGCTTTTATCGCTATGACGCTGCTGCCACCCCCGAGCCTGTGGCTGCGCTGAAGTCGGCTGCCGACATCAGGCATTGCGTGGTTGAGGGCCACCTGGGTGTGGCCCAGCCGCTGGTACAGCGGCTCAGGGATGCGGGGGTGGAAGTTTCCATGCGTCCTGGCAATGGCTATTTGCGCATAGAAGACACTGTGCTGGCCTTGAGCGATGGCCGCCTGGCCACTGAGCGGGCACGAGCCGAAGGACTGGAAAGCCTGGTGCTGTTCGACCTTGCGCACGATTACGCCAGCACCAGCCGTCTGGGCTTGAGCTGGAGCCACAAGACCGGTTCAGAGGCGCTTGACCATGCAGTGGCACTGTTGGGCAAGGCGGCCATTGTGGCAACTCCCCTCAGTGATATTCCGGGCCTGGTCGTGTTGCGCACTCTGGCCATGCTGGCCAACGAGGCTGCCGAGGCATTGCTGCACGGAGTAGCCAGTGCCGCCGACATAGACCTTGCCATGCAGGCCGGCGTGAACTATCCGCAGGGCCCGCTGGCCTGGGCCGACAGGGTTGGTGCCGATTACATATTGCGCACGCTGGAAAACCTGCAGCGTGTCTACGGTGATGTGCGCTATCGCCCCTCACTGCAGATCCGCCGGACAGTTGCCAAAGGAGGACAGCTGAATGAACAACACTGAGGCTCAACAGCTGGCTGAATCCTGTGCAGCTGCCCTTTATCAGCGGGACGTGGCGACCAGGGCACTGGGCATGCAGCTGCAATCGGTGGCACCGGGCAAGGCCTGCATGAGCATGCAGATCCGTGCCGACATGCTGCAGGGCCACAACAGCTGTCACGGCGGTTACCTGTTCACCCTGGCAGATTCGGCTTTCGCGTTTGCCTGCAATACCTATAACGAAGCGACTGTGGGTATCGGCTGCAGCATTGACTATGTGGCGCCGGCCTTTCTGGATGATGTACTGACGGCACGGGCTGTTGAGCTGAGCCGCAGCGGGCGTACGGGAAACTATGACGTACGGATTGAAAATCAGGACGGGCAGCTGATTGCCCTGTTTCACGGGAAATCCTACAGGGTGCGCGGCACCCTGATAGAACAGGAGACACAAGATGAATAATGCACTCATTATCGATGCGGTACGCACCCCCATCGGTCGCTATGGCGGTGCCTTGTCCACGGTTCGTGCGGATGATCTGGCGGCAATACCCTTGCGCGCCCTGAAAGAAC
>CAZKTB010000175.1:0-3307 GCA_964555485.1 uncultured Thiopseudomonas sp.
TCACGGCAATCTCTTCCGGGCTGCGGCTGTAGTGTAGATAATCGCGCTTGGTCATACCCACGCCGTGCTCGGCGGAAATGGAACCGTTGTACTTCTGCACCGTCTCGAACACCCACTGGTTGACTGTGGCGCACTTGGCGAAAAACTCGTCCTTGTCCATGTCCTCGGGCTTGAGGATATTCAGGTGCAGGTTGCCGTCGCCAATGTGGCCAAACCAGACCACCTCGAAATCCGGGTAGTTCTTCTCGACAATTTCGTCGATATCACGCAAAAAGTCGGGAACCTTGCTGATGGTGACGGAAATATCGTTTTTGTACGGAGTCCAGTGGGCAATGGTTTCGGAAATGTACTCGCGCAGCTTCCACAGGTTTTCCAGCTGCTGCTCGCTCTGGCTCATCACGCCGTCCAGCACCCACTCCTGCTCCATGCAATGCTCGAACACCGCCAGCGCCTGCTCCATCACTTCCTCGCTGGTGGCCTCGAACTCCAGCAGTGCATAGAAGGGGCACTCGGTATCAAAGGCCGGCGGCACGTCGCCACGGGCCAGCACCTTGGCCAGCGCCTTGTCGGAGAAGAACTCGAACGCGGTCAGGTCCAGCTCTTTCTGGAAGGCATGCAGCACCGGCATGATGGAATCGAAATCCGGCGTGCCCAGCACCAGCGCGGTCAGATTCTTTGGCGCACGGGCCAGACGCATGGTGGCCTCGACAACAAAGCCCAGTGTGCCCTCGGCACCAATGAACAGCTGACGCAGGTCGTAGCCGGTGGCGTTCTTGATCAGATCGCGGTTCAGCTCCAGCAGCTCGCCGCTGCCGGTCACCACCTTGATGCCGGCAACCCAGTCACGGGTCATGCCGTAGCGGATCACCTTGATGCCGCCGGCGTTGGTGCCGATGTTGCCGCCGATCTGGCTGGAGCCGGCCGAGGCGAAGTCCACCGGATAGTAAAGATCATGTTCTTCGGCAAAGTTCTGCAGCTGCTCGGTAACCACGCCCGGCTGGCAGACCACGGTACGGTCGTATTCATTGAAACCGAGAATCTGGTTCATGTAGTCGAATGACACCACCACCTCGCCATTGGCGGCAACGGCAGCCGCCGACAGGCCGGTACGGCCGCCTGACGGAACCAGCCCCACCTTGCGCTCGTTGGCCCAGCGGACAATGGCCTGTACCTGTTCGATGCTGCGCGGAAACGCAATGGCCAGCGGGGCCGGGGTGAAGTGCCTGGTCCAGTCAATGCCATGGCTAGCCAGACTGTCGGCATCGGTCAGCAATTTGCCGTCATCCAGCAGGGTTTTCAGTTCATCAATCAGGGCGTTGTCGCTCATCGGGTCACTCTCATATCATTCAACACCATCCTGAAAAGTCTTCAGCTCACAGGATTGGCTATTTTTTGGTGCGCTTATGGTAGCATGGACGCCCCATTAATCGTGCACTCTCACGATTTGCGGAGATGTCCACGAACAGCCGGACCTGTGACAGCAAATCTGTCGATACCCGGCACCCGTGGACCATTACTGACCACCGCTGTGAAAAGCGATAAAACACCGTATTAATAGTCGAGACACCCCTGCGGCCCTCGCATCCTTGTTTTATCCCGTCCCTTGAGCAGCGTTCGCTGAGGACACAGGTTTAAATCATGAGCAAAACATCGCTTGATAAGAGCAAAATCCGCTTCCTGCTGCTGGAAGGTGTTCACCAGAACGCCATCGACATCTTGAATGCAGCGGGCTACAGCAATATCGAATACATCACCGGTGCCCTGCCGGAAGACGAGCTGAAAGCCAAGATCGCCGATGCCCACTTTGTCGGTATCCGTTCACGCACCCAGCTGACCGAAGACGTATTCGCCTGCGCCAAGAAGCTGGTCGCAGTCGGCTGTTTCTGCATCGGCACCAACCAGGTTGACCTGAATGCAGCCCGTGAGCGCGGTATTGCCGTTTTCAACGCCCCCTATTCCAACACCCGCTCGGTTGCCGAGCTGGTTCTGGCTCAGGCCATCATGCTGATGCGCGGCATTCCCGAGAAGAACGCCGGCTGTCACCGTGGCGAGTGGATGAAGAGCGCCACAGGCTCCTACGAGGTGCGCGGCAAGAAGCTCGGCATCATCGGTTACGGTTCCATCGGTACCCAGCTGTCAGTGCTGGCCGAAGCCCTGGGCATGCAGGTGTTCTACTATGACGTGGTCACCAAGCTGCCACTGGGTAACGCCACCCAGATTGCCAGCCTGGACGAGCTGCTGGCCATGTCCGACATCGTCTCCCTGCACGTACCCCAGTTGCCTTCCACCCAGTGGATGATCGACGAAAAGCAGATCCGCACCATGAAGAAGGGCTCCATCCTGATCAACGCTGCCCGCGGTACCGTAGTGGTTATCGATGCACTGGCTGCCGCCATCAAGGACGGTCACCTGGCCGGTGCCGCCGTGGACGTGTTCCCGGTCGAGCCACGTGCCAACGGTGAAGAGTTCGTCAGCCCGCTGCGCGGTCTGGACAACGTCATCCTGACCCCGCACATCGGTGGTTCCACCCAGGAAGCCCAGGCCAACATCGGTCTGGAAGTTGCCGAAAAGCTGGTCAAGTACAGTGATAACGGTACCTCGGTATCTTCGGTCAACTTTCCCGAAGTAGCATTGCCATCCCACCCGGGAAAGCACCGCATCCTGCACATCCACAAGAACATTCCTGGTGTGATGGGCGCGATCAACAAGGTATTTGCCGACAACAACATCAATGTATCGGCGCAGTTCCTGCAAACCGATGAAAGCGTCGGTTATGTGGTAATCGACGTGGATGCCTGCAGTTCCGCGCTTGCGCTGAACAAACTGCAGGAAGTGGAAGGCACCATGCGCTGCCGCGTGCTGTATTCCAACTGATCTCCGAACGATCAGCAAAAAGGAGCCTTTCGGCTCCTTTTTTGTATCTGCTGAAATTGGTCCTGCTACAGATAACGGCCGATAAACTCGAAGCCCTGCTCACGGTAGTGCTCCAGTTCGTTGACCAGATGGTGCTGGGCACCCGACAGAATCTGTACGCGCGGGCTGGTGAATTTTTCGTCCAGCACTTTCAGGTTGTGTTTCCAGTCAACCGTACGATCGGCATCTCCCTGGACTATGATCGGCGATACCTTTGAGTGCCCGGCCTGCTCGATTCGCGGAATCCAGTCGGCCAGCGCCCCGACCCAGGCCGTGGGCAATACCTGGGCCTGCAGCGGATCCTGCTGCAAGAACTCGACAAACTGCTGATCACCGGAATTGAACGAACGCCGGCGCGGAATCTGCTGCACAAAGGGCTTTAGCCCCTGGAACA
>CAZKTB010000176.1:0-3306 GCA_964555485.1 uncultured Thiopseudomonas sp.
TCCTGGCAGGCCCGTTACGACTACAACTTCGAAGGTCTGGGCATTCCCGGCCTGAGCCTGATGACCCGTTACCTGCGTGGTACTGACTTCAAAACTGCTAACAAATCCAACGCAAAAGAATGGGAACGCGATACCGATATCGTCTACAGCTTCCAGGACGGTACCCTCAAGGGTCTGCGCCTGCACTGGCGTAACGCTACTGTTCGCTCAGATGCATTTGGCAAGGTTGACGAAAACCGTCTGATCGTAAGCTACACCATTCCCCTGATGTAATTCCTACATCTCTGGAACCACAAACCCGCCTTCCGGCGGGTTTGTGCGTTTTGGCTACGTACTTTTAGCCACTCTCGCCCGCAGTCTGTCTTGAAATACCTTAACCCTCCAGACAGGCAGCAATGCATGCATATCACAGCCGCCAGGCTGTACTTCTTGTTGCAACCCTACAATACCCACGAAAACTTCAAGGATTTGCCTCGCACAGCCTAATACTATAGTATGCACACTATTAGTAAGGCTTATATCTCAAGGAGACTGCCGCATGAAGACCACCCCACTGGCAAAAGCCATTGCCTGCGCAAGCCTGGCCGGCCTGATCGCCGCGCCTTCCATCGCCTCTGCCGCCTTTATTGAAGACAGCAAGGCCAGTCTGGAACTGCGTAACTTTTACATGAACAAGGACTGGCGTGACAGTGACTGGGCAGGCCAAAGTTACAACGAAGCCTGGGCACAGGGTTTCATCTTCAAGTATGAATCCGGCTTTACCGAAGGTACCGTTGGCGTTGGTCTGGATCTGCACGGCTTTGCCGGCTTGAAGCTGGATAGCGGCGGTGGCCGCAACACTCCCGGTAATGGTTTGCTGCCTTCTCGTGCGTCTGGCCCCAAAAGCCCACATACCAGCTACGGTCACGCTGGTGCCACTTTCAAGGCCAAGCTCTCTGAAAGCACCCTGAAAGCCGGCACCCTGATGCCCAAGTTGCCTACCGTTCGTTCGCACGACGGCCGTATCAATCCGGTCAGCTTCTCCGGTGTGCACATCAACAGCCAGGAAATCAATGGCCTGACCGTTGACCTGGGTCGCCTTGGTCGCAGCGTGCAACGCAACTCTACCGACAGCGAACCTCTGCGTGCCGGCACTGCACAGGGTGTTGGCAAGAACAAACCTGCAAACAAATCCACTCGCACCAACCCGCGAGTAAGCAGCAAGTTCGACTTTGCCGGCGCCAGCTACAAGTGGTGGGATACCGGCCTGACTACCTCCTACCACGCCGCCAAGCTGCATGACGTATACAAGCAGCACATCCTGAACGGTGTCTATACCTACCCGATTGCTGACCGCCAGGCGATCACCGCTGATCTGCGCTTCGCCCGCACAACAGAAAGCGCCAACAGCGGCATCGACAACAAGGCCTACGGCGCTCTGGTCAACTACCGACTGGGCTACAGCAGCTTTGCAGCCGCATACCAGAAAATCACCGGTGATACGGGCTACACCTATCTTGCTGGCACCGACCCCTTCCTGGTGAACTTCGTACAGGCTCGCGACTTTGGTTCCAAGGACGAGAAATCCTGGCAGGTACGCTTCACTCACGATTTTGCCAGCATCGGCATCCCCGGCCTGAGCACCATGGCTCGCTATATCAAGGGCAAGAACATTGATATGGGTCCGGGTGAAAAGCGCGGCAAAGAGTGGGAGCGCGACATTGACCTTGGCTATGTAGTGCAAACCGGCCCGCTGAAGAATCTGGGCATGAAGGTTCGTAACGCCACTGTTCGCGACAACATGGGCCGCAGCAATGACGAAACCCGTGTAATTGTCAGCTATACCATTCCACTGCTGTAATTTCACACCATTGGAACCACAAACCCGCCATCTGGCGGGTTTGTGCGTTATGGGCAGTGATCAATTACAATGCCCTTCTTCTCTCCGTCTTCTACAGGAGCCGCCATGGACTGGAACCAGCTACTGACCCGTGAACGCCTTGGCAAAACCACCACCAGCCCGGACGAGATCGGCCGCAGTCCGTTTCACAAGGATCATGACCGGGTGATTTTCTCCGGCGCCTTTCGCCGGCTTGGCCGCAAGACCCAGGTACATCCGGTATCCAGCAACGACCTGATTCATACCCGCCTGACCCACTCGCTGGAAGTCAGCTGCGTCGGCCGTTCGCTGGGCATGCTGGTGGCAGAGATGCTGCGCGGTGAGCTACCGGCCTGGAGCGAACCCAGCGACATCGGCATGATCGTACAGTCTGCCTGCCTAGCCCACGACATCGGCAACCCGCCGTTCGGCCACTCTGGCGAGGATGCCATCCGCCACTGGTTCCACCAGGCTCAGGCCAAGGGCTGGCTCGACGGCATGAGCGAGGAGCAACAGCAGGACTTCCTCAAGTTCGAGGGCAATGCACAGGGTTTTCGCGTGCTGACCCAGCTGGAATATCACCAGTTTGATGGCGGCATGCGGCTGACCTATGCCACATTGGGCGCTTTTCTCAAGTATCCCTGGACTGCGCAGTACGCCAGTCAGGGCCTGTTCAAGCTGAGCAAGTTCGGCTGTTACCAGAACGAGCTGCCCCTGCTGGAAAATATCACCAGCAAGCTGGGCATGCCGAAAATCGACCGCCAACGCTGGGCACGTCATCCACTGGTGTATCTGGTCGAGGCAGCTGACGACATCTGTTACGGCCTGATCGACCTGGAAGACGGTGTCGAGATGGATCTGCTGGACTATAGCGAAGTGGAAGAGCTGCTGCTGGATCTGGTCGGTGATGATCTGCCGGAAACCTATCGACTGCTCGGCCCGAAGGATTCACGCCGGCGCAAGATGGCCATTTTGCGTGGCAAGGCAATTGAACACCTGACGCTTGCCGCTGCCAATGCCTTTGTCGAGCAGCAGGAACTGCTGCTGGCCGGCAAGCTGCCCGGAGACTTGGTACACCAGATGCGTGATCCGGCACGCTCCTGCATTCTCAAGGCCAAGCAGCTGGCACGGGAAAAGATCTTCCAGGACAAGCGCAAGACCCTGCACGAAATCGGCGCCTACACCACGCTGGAGATCCTGCTCAACGCATTCTGTGGCGCCGTACTGGAATTCCATAGCGGCCAGCCACTGTCATTCAAGAATCAGCGTATTTTCGATCTGCTGGGCAATAGTGCGCCACAGAAGGGCTGGACACTGTACCAGTCATTTTTACGGGTAATTGACTACATAGGCGGCATGACCGACAACTATGCAACAGAAATGGCCAGGGAAATGACCGGACGCTCCAGCCCTACCTGACGTAAAAGATCACCGGCACGGACGGCCGG
>CAZKTB010000177.1:0-3305 GCA_964555485.1 uncultured Thiopseudomonas sp.
GATCATGTGGGAAGCCACCATGCTGTTCGAGAATCTGGGCACGGTACAGGACGGCTTGCAAACCCTGCGCCAGCCGGTGCAGGTGGTGGATGCGCCTAATGCTGGTGAGTTGAACGTAACGGCAGGCCAGATCGAGTTCCGGCAGGTGCAGTTCAGCTACCGCGATGGCCGTCCCTTCATGCAAGATTTCAACCTGCAGATCCGCCCCGGCGAAAAGATCGGTCTGGTCGGCCGCTCCGGTGCTGGCAAGTCCACTCTGGTCAACCTGCTGCTGCGCTTTTATGACGTGCAGGGCGGACAGGTTTTGATTGACGGCCAGGACATCAGCAAGGTCAGCCAGCAATCCCTGCGCGCGCAAATCGGCATGGTCACCCAGGATACCTCACTGCTGCACCGCTCGGTACGCGATAACGTGCTCTATGGCCGCCCGCAAGCCAGTGAGGCTGAACTGCAACTGGCCATCGAACGGGCGCAGGCGGCCGAGTTCATTCCGTCACTCAGCGACGCCAGCGGTCGAACCGGGCTGAATGCCCATGTCGGTGACCGGGGCGTCAAGCTGTCCGGTGGCCAGCGTCAGCGTATCGCCATTGCCCGGGTGATGCTCAAGGATGCGCCCATCCTGCTGCTGGACGAAGCCACCAGTGCACTGGATTCCGAGGTGGAAGTGGCCATTCAGGACAGCCTCGATCAGCTGATGCAGGGCAAGACGGTGATCGCCATTGCTCACCGCCTGTCCACCATTGCCGCCATGGACCGTCTGGTGGTGATGGATCAGGGCCGCATCGTCGAAAGCGGCAGTCATCAGCAGCTGCTGCAACAAAATGGTCTGTATGCCCGTCTCTGGCAACGCCAGTCCGGCGGTTTTCTGGGAGAAACCGAATAAGCACCATGCTTGCCGCCGTATTGCACGACTATGGCCAGATTCCGCAGCCTGGCCAGCTGCCCGTGCCTGTTGCCGCTGAAGGCCAGGTCCTGTTGCAGATGGAAGCCGCGTCCATCAAGCAGCTGGACAAGCTCAAGGCCGCTGGCAAGCACTACACCCGTTATGTGCAGTTTCCGGTAGCGGTGGGTGTCGATGGCGTCGGTCGATTACCCGATGGTCGTCACATGTATGCCATGGGGGTGACCGGCATGCTGGCGCAGCAGGCGCTGGTGCAGCTGGCTGATTGCGTGCCGGTTCCTGAAGAATTGCCGGCGGCGCTGGCCGCATTGTTGCCCAACGCCCTGCTGGGCTCGGATGCGGCACTGGTCTGCCGTGCCGGTTTTCAGGCCGGCGAAGTGGTGCTGATCAACGGGGCTACCGGTGTATCCGGTCGTATGGCGGTGCAGGCTGCCCGTTTGCGCGGCGCTTCACGCATCATAACCACCGGTCGTAATACCGAATCCCTGGCTTATTTGAAGGAGTTGGGTGCAGATCAGTGCATTTCTCTACTGGATGAGCCGCAGCAAATCATCGAACAGCTGGTACAGATCCAGCAACACACCCCGATCAATGTGGTGCTGGATTATCTCTGGGGCGAGCCGGTGCAATGGCTATTGGCTGCCTTTGCCAAGCGCTGTCCGCAATCGGTACGACTGGTCACTATCGGCCAGATGGCTGGCGCGGAAATCAATTTGCCATCGGGGATTTTGCGCAGTGTGCCGGTCAGCATCCTCGGTTCCGGGCTGGGCAGCATCAATGCCGAACAATTGCGGCAGTACAACCGTGTACACCTGACTACCATGCTGGAGCGCGCCGCTCGTGGCGAGCTGGTTGCCGGATATCGGGAGTTTGCCTTGCAGGATGTGGACCAGGCCTGGCAGACGGAGCTGGAACCGGGAGAGCGGGCCGTGGTGTATGTGGGCAGACAGGGGTGAGAAAACAGTACCACTTTCGCAATAGTCCCCAAGGCTTGCTGGCCTGGGACGTTGACCGGCTTATTCGCCTCACGGCTGATTTGTCGGTAATCGAGTTGCCGCTTGGTGAAATCCGTGAGCTGGATGAGCCTTACTGGTACGAGCAGGAAGGAGAGCGGCCCACCTGCAAGTCCATCGCTGACCATATGCGGCTGGTGCGGGCTGCTGATTTGGCCTATCCAGTCATCATCTGTCCGCAAGGCCGGATGATGGATGGCATGCATCGGGTAGTCAAGGCTTGGCTGGAAGGACAGTCATACTGTTCAGGCATACCAGCTTCCTGTTCTGCCCGAGCCGGATTATATCGACGTTGATCCGGACATTCTGCCTTATGGCGATCTGTGATCAGGGTGCAATGCCTCGCCATGACGCCACAAGATGACTGGTTCTCAGAAAACGGTTTTCCTGCTTGCACCCGCATCACAAAAAAACTACATTGCGCCCCCTGAACGCCCATGCTGAAACGATCATTGCGGCTCAAGTACTGACGACGAGAGGTTGGCGGGTGAACCGCTGCTGATCCTCGGCGACGTGCCTTGGGAAGTAGGCGAACCAAAGTGGGGAAACGGATAAGCGTTCTGGAAGCTGCAGGCATCAGCCTGTGACTCCTTAATCCTTTTTTCGATTTTCCGGGCGTTCAGGACCTTGCATGACAGGGTGCCTGCGTATGCCCATACGGAGGAAAACCCTATGTCCATTCGCGTGGAAGACTACTTCGCACCTGCAACTTTTACCAAGATCAAGCAATTCGCCGATCACCAGGAAACCCCATTTGTGGTGGTGGATCTGGATACCATCAGTCGTGCCTACGATGATCTGGCGGAAAACTTCCCCTTCGCCAAGATCTACTTTGCCGTCAAGGCCAATCCGGCGGTGGAAATTACCGAGTTGCTAAACAACAAAGGCTCCAATTTCGATATCGCCTCCATCTACGAGCTGGACAAGGTGCTGGCCTGTGGCGTGAAGCCGGAGCAAATCAGCTATGGCAACACCATCAAGAAAGCCCGTGACGTGCGCTATTTCTACGAGAAAGGCGTGCGCCTGTTCGCCACCGACTCGGCGCAGGACTTGCGCAACATCGCCAAGGCGGCGCCCGGCTCGAAAGTCTATGTGCGCATCCTCACCGAAGGTTCCAGCTCTGCCGACTGGCCGCTGTCACGCAAGTTCGGCTGCCAGACCGACATGGCCATGGACCTGCTGGTGCTGGCCCGTGAGCTCGGTTTGGTGCCCTATGGCGTGTCTTTTCATGTCGGCTCGCAGCAGCGCGAGATCGGCGTCTGGGATGCTGCCATCGGCAAGGTCAAACACATGTTCACCCGCCTGCTGGCCGAACATGACATCAAGCTGCAGATGATCAACCTGGGTGGCGGCTGTCCGGCCATCTAGCTGACCCGCACCAACCCGCTCAA
>CAZKTB010000178.1:0-3290 GCA_964555485.1 uncultured Thiopseudomonas sp.
CCAACACCCAGACGCTCGTAGTTCATCATGGTGAACATGGCGGCCAGGCCCTTGTTGGGCTCGTCCACGATGTAGCCGATGGCGTTGTCGAAGTTCATCACACAGGTGGGCGATGCCTTGATGCCCATTTTGTGCTCGATCGAACCGCAGGACACGCCGTTGCGCTCACCGAGGCTGCCATCTTCATTGACCATGAACTTGGGTACCAGGAACAGCGAAATGCCGCGGGCACCGGCAGGTGCGTCAGGCAGTTTGGCCAGTACCAGGTGGATGATGTTTTCGGTCAGGTCGTGTTCGCCGCCGGTGATGAAGATCTTGGTGCCTGTAATGCGGAAACTGCCGTCATCCTGTGGCTCGGCCTTGGTGCGGATGATGCCCAGGTCGGTACCTGCATGCGGCTCGGTCAGGCACATGGAGCCGGCCCATTGGCCGCTGTACATGTTGGGCAGGTATTTTTGCTTCAGCTCGTCACTGGCGTGGGCATGCAGCGACAGGCAGGCGCCTGCGGTCAGCATCGGGAACAGGCCAAAGGAGACGTTGGCAGCGTTGACCATTTCTTCCAGCTGGGCGGTGAGCATCTTGGGCATGCCCATGCCGTCGTATTCAGGAGCACCACCAACACCGACCCAGCCGCCTTCGGCATAGGTCTGGTATGCCTCGATGAAACCGTCGGCGGTGGTCACTTCGCCGTTGTTCCACTGGGCGCCCTGCTCGTCAGCTTCACGGTTCAGCGGAGCGATGATTTCGGCATTGACCTTGGCGGCCTCTTCCAGAATGGCGCTGGCAGTATCCGGATCAACGGTTTCGGCCAGAGCCGGCAGGCTGGCCCACAGCTGCGGCGCCTGGAAGACTTCATTGAGGACAAAATTCATGTCGCGTAGCGGGGCTTTATAGTCGGCCATTGACGGCTCCTTTTTGTTTTTTAATTTCAGTGAAGGTCAGTGCAGGCAGACAGTTGCGCAAAGACGCCGCAAGTACGTCCATGTAGGCTCCCGGGCGGCATCCATGCCGCCCAGGCTTTACTCCACCATCATCCGCCAGCCTGAAATATTTGTGTTGCCTGCGAGTTTTATAATCAGTCTGTATTCAAACTTTGGGTGAGATAGAAGTACGGAGTTTGCTTCTCCTTTCCCCCTCCCACTCTGCGCGGCGGATTGCACGGGATATATGCCTTTCGGACAGGGTGGAGCAAAGCCTTGGCCGCCAGGGATGGCGGCCGGGAGCCTACAGGGATGTATTTACGGCGTCTTTGCGCAACCCTGTCCGGAAGGCTGCACTGACTAGAACAGCCAGCGCAGCTTAACCATCAATAGCCCAGTGTAAAATCCTCTTCCGCCATATCCATCAGGTTGTCGGCACCGGACAGCATGGCCGCTACGTGCGCACGGGTACGTGGCAGGATGCGGTCGAAGTAGAAGCGTGCGGTCTGCAGCTTGGCCTTGTAGAAGGCTTCCTCGCTGGTGCCGGCAGCCAGTTGCTCGGCGGCAACACGTGCCATGTCGGCCCAGAAGTAGGCCAGGCAGGCGTAACCGGAGTACATGCAGTAGTCGACAGCAGCTGCGCCCACTTCTTCACGGTCCTTCATGGCAGCCATGCCAACCTTCATGGTGATATCGCCCCACTCCTTGTTGATGTCGGCCAGCGGTGCAACAAACTCCTTGATGGCCTCATTCTCTTCGTTGGCCTTGCAGAACTTGTGTACAACCTTGGTGAAGGCCTTGAGGGACTCACCCTGAGTCATCAGTACCTTGCGGCCCAGCAGGTCCAGCGCCTGGATACCGGTGGTGCCTTCGTACAGCATGGAAATACGGCTGTCGCGCACGTTCTGCTCCATGCCCCACTCGGAGATGTAGCCGTGGCCACCGTAGATCTGTACACCATGGTTGGCGGCTTCAAAACCGGTTTCGGTCATGAATGCCTTGGCGATCGGGGTCAGGAAGGCCAGCAGGGTATCGGCTTCGACACGGGCTGCTTCGTCCTGGCTGCGCTGTACGATGTCCACCTGCTTGGCGGCGTAGTAAAGCATGGCACGGTTGCCTTCGGAGAACGCCTTGGTGGTCAGCAGCATGCGGCGCACGTCAGGGTGCACGATGATCGGGTCAGCCGCCTTGTCCGGAGCTTTAGGGCCGGTCAGGGAGCGCATCTGCAGACGCTCGCGGGCATATTCGATACCGCCCTGGAAGGCGATTTCAGCGTGGGCCAGACCCTGCAGGGCGGTACCCAGACGGGCGGTGTTCATGAAGGTGAACATGCAGTTCAGGCCCTTGTTTGGTGGGCCGATCAGGAAACCGGTGGCGCTGTCGAAGTTCATCACGCAGGTGGAGTTGCCGTGAATACCCATCTTGTGCTCGATGGAACCACAGGTAACGCCGTTGCGCTCGCCGACTTCGCCGTTGGCGTCCGGCAGGAACTTGGGCACGATGAACAGGGAAATGCCCTTGGTGCCTTCAGGAGCATCGGGCAGACGACCCAGTACGATGTGGACGATGTTTTCCGCCATGTCGTGTTCACCGGCAGAAATGAAGATCTTGGTACCGGTGATCTTGTAGCTGCCGTCAGCCTGAGGCTCGGCACGGGTGCGCAGCAGGCCCAGGTCGGTACCGCAGTGTGGTTCGGTCAGGCACATGGTGCCGGTCCACTGGCCGGAAACCAGCTTGGTCAGGTAGGTTTCCTGCTGTTCTTCGGTACCGTGGGCACTCAATGTGTTCATGGCGCCGTGGGACAGGCCGGGGTACATGCCCCAGGACCAGTTGGCCTGGCCAACCATCTCGCTGATGGCCATGCCGAGGGATTCTGGCAGACCCTGACCGCCGTGGGCTTCGTCATGGGCCAGGCTGGGCCAGCCGCCTTCAACAAACTGCTCGTAGGCATCCTTGAAGCCGGTTGGAGTGGTCACGCCTTCAGCGGACCAGGTGCAGCCTTCGGTGTCGCCTACGCGGTTCAGCGGGGCAATGACGTTTTCACAGAACTTGGCACCTTCCTCCAGGATGGCTTCAACCATGTCCGGAGTGGCGTCTTCTGCACCGGGCAGGTTCTGGTAGTGTTCGGCATAGCCGAGCAGTTCTTCGCGGACAAAACGGATATCGCGCAGGGGAGCTTTGTATTCGGACATGGTGAAGACCTCTGGAGGTGACTTTTATTATGGCAGCCGCTAAACGATGCAATGTGTATGCGGCTTGTACTTCATGCTGTAAGGGAGGTGCTCCGTCTCTGGACGAAACACTCAAACGACCGTTTGAAAGTTACGGCCAGCAAAGGGTGTTGTCAAGCGTTACCGGAGGATTTTGCAC
>CAZKTB010000179.1:0-3288 GCA_964555485.1 uncultured Thiopseudomonas sp.
ATCTTCTCGTATGCATCCTGGGCGGAAATGCCCATTTCAGAAGCCTGGGCCACCAATGAAGTCAGGCCGATGGCTGCAGCGAGGAAAAAACGCTTCATTCATTACACCTCAGATATTATCTATTTGCATATATCTTAACAGAACATTTTGCCTTTTTCTGCAATGGACTCATTGCCAATAAATGGAAAGGTCGTAAATATCGGTTGCTTGTTTGGTGGCCGCGCAGAATTTGCCGCAACACTGGAGTATGGATTACGCAAACAGGCCGCAAGTACGTCCATGTAGGCTCCGCACCGCCATCCCTGGCGGCACAGGGTTTGCTCCACCCATACCCCAGCGTCGCAACCCCTTGTGCTCAACACTAATCCCGCAAACTGATCACATCCCAGCCACGCTCCACCGCAATGGCTCGCAGATGGTCATCCGGGTCCACCGCCACCGCGCGGCTCACCTTTTCCAGCAGCGGCAGGTCGTTATGTGAATCACTATAGAAGTGGCTGTCCAGCAGATTGGCCTGGTTGTCCGACAACCAGCTGTTGAGGCGGGTGATCTTGCCGGCCTGAAAACTGGGTACACCAACCAGCTGGCCGGTATAACTGCCATCTTCCATGCCGCACTCGGTGGCGATCAGGTGATCCATTTCCAACCGTTTGGCAATAGGTCCGGTGATGAAGCTGTTGGTGGCGGTGATCATCATGATGTAGTCACCAGCCTTGCGGTGTTCGGCAATCAGCGCCTCACCCCTGGGCAGGATCATCGGCTCGACATAGTTCTGCATGAAGTCGGCATGCCACTCCTGCAATGTAGCCATGTCGGTGCGGCCCAGAATTTCCTGGCAAAAGTTCTGGTAGGCCAACACGTCCAGCTGGCCAGCCACATAGTCGGCATAGAACTGGTTATTGCGCGCACGGTACTCGACCGGATCCACATGGCCCCTGTCGCACAGAAACTCGCCCCACGCATGATCGCTGTCGCCTGCCAGCAAGGTGTTGTCCAGATCGAAAATTGCCAGCTTCATGGTTGCTTCTCCCGTTATATGCCGTTGAATTGCGGCAAGCATAGCGATTTTTTCCATTCCTGCCCATGACCGGCAACTTGTTCATTGCCGGGCTGTCTTTCTTTATGGAACAATGGTTTCAATCAATTTATAAGGACAGCTGCCATGATTGACGCAGACGGCTTTCGTCCCAACGTCGGCATTATCCTGGCCAATGATCACGGTCAGGTACTCTGGGCCCGGCGTATTCACCAGAACTCCTGGCAGTTTCCGCAGGGTGGCATCCATCCGCGCGAAACTGCCGAAGAAGCACTTTACCGCGAGCTCTATGAAGAGGTCGGCCTGCACCAGCAGGATGTCGAGATGCTCGGTTGCACCCGAGGCTGGCTGCGCTACCGGTTGCCGCAACGCATGGTGCGCCGCAACAGTCAGCCGGTATGTATTGGCCAGAAACAGAAATGGTTCCTGCTGCGCCTGAACTCCAGCGAGGACCGTGTGCGCATGGATGTGACCGGCAAACCCGAGTTCGACGGCTGGCGCTGGGTCAGCTACTGGTACCCGCTGGGCCAGGTAATCTCGTTCAAGCGCGAGGTGTACCGCCGCGCCCTGAAGGAACTGGCACCACAGATGCCGGTACTGGCTGCCGACTGATCATGGCAGAGGCCCAAACCAGCGCCGGCAGCATGCTCGGCATGCTGCGCACTATCTCCCAGGAGGTCAACGCCGCCCGTGACCTGCCTGCCGCACTGGCCATCATCGTGCGCCAGGTGCGCATCGCCATGAACAGCCATGTCTGTTCGGTTTACCTGTACAACTCCGAAACCGGCCGCTATGTGCTGATGGCCACCGAGGGCCTGAACAAGCGGGCAGTGGGCAAGGTCAGCATGAGCCCCGGCGAGGGACTGGTCGGGCTGGTTGGCAGCCGGGGCGAAACCATCACGCTCGAAGATGCCATGAGCCATCCACGCTTCATGTTTTTTGCCGAAACCGGCGAAGAGCGCTACGCATCCTTTCTTGGCACCCCCATCATTCACCATCGGCAGGTACTGGGTGTACTGGTGGTGCAGCAAAAGGAACGCCGCCAGTTCGACGAGGGTGACGAAGCCTTCCTGATCACCATGAGTGCCCAGCTGTCCGGCGTGATTGCTCATGCCGAAGCCACTGGTTCGATTCGCGGGCTAGGCAAAAAACGTCGCAAAGGAATTCAGGAGGCGCGCTTTACCGGTGTACCCGGCGCACCGGGCGTAGCCCTAGGCACGGCCATGGTGGTGCTGCCGCCGGCCGATCTTGAAGTGGTGCCGGATAAAAGCACCGATGATATTGCCGAAGAGCTGATCCTGCTCGACGGTGCCCTCAACGCCGTGCGTGAAGAGGTTCACCTGCTGTCTTCAAGGCTGGCCAAGCGTCTGCGTCCGCAGGAACAGGCACTGTTCGACATGTACCTGATGCTGCTCGACGACAATGCCCTGGCTGCCGACATCCGCCGACAGATCAAGACCGGCCAGTGGGCCCAGGGTGCCCTGCGTCAGGTAGTGGAAAAGCACCTGCAGCGTTTCGAGCGCATGGATGATGACTATCTGAGCGAGCGCGCCGCTGATATTCGCGATCTGGGGCGTCGTCTGCTGTCACACCTGCAACAGGCTGACCAGCAAGTCCTGGACTACCCGGACAACTGCATCCTGGTTGGCGAGGAGCTGTCGCCGGCAATGCTTGGCGAAGTGCCGCCGGGCAAGCTGGTTGCACTGGTATCGGTGGAAGGCTCGCGCAACTCGCACACTGCCATCCTGGCCCGCGCCATGGGTATTCCCACAGTGGTCGGCGCCCAGGACCTGCCCTACGCCCGGCTCGACGGTATCGAGCTGATCATCGATGGCTATCACGGCGATATCTACACCAACCCCGGGCCGCTACTACGCCAGCAATACCAGCGTATGTTGCAGGAAGAGCAGCTGATTTCTCGCGAGCTGGACACCCTGCGCCAGCTGCCCTGCACCACACCGGACGGCCACCGGCTCAGCCTCTGTGCCAACACCGGCCTGATGGCCGATGTGCCACGCGCTATTGAGCGCGGCGCCGAGGGTATCGGCCTGTACCGCTCCGAAGTGGCCTTCATGAGCACTCCGCGCTTTCCCAGTGAAAGCGAACAGGTACAGCTGTACCGCGAACAACTGGAAGCCTTTCATCCACACCCGGTCACCATGCGCACGCTGGATATCGGCGGTGACAAACCCCTGAACTACTTTCCGATCAAGGAGGAAAACCCCTTCCTTGGCTGGCGTGGCATACGTATT
>CAZKTB010000180.1:0-3259 GCA_964555485.1 uncultured Thiopseudomonas sp.
TGCTGGACCCGCTGGATATCATCGACGGCATCGACCTGGAATCGCTGGTGAAAAAACGCACCAGCGGCATGATGCAGCCACAGATGGCCGCCCAGATCGAACAGCAGACCCGTGACGAGTTCGCCGATGGCATCGCCAGCTATGGCACCGACGCCCTGCGTTTCACCTTCTGCTCGCTGGCCTCCACCGGCCGTGACATCAAGTTCGACATGGGCCGCGTCGAGGGTTACCGCAACTTCTGCAACAAGATCTGGAACGCTGCCCGCTATGTGCTGATGCAGTGCGAAGACAAAGATGTCGGCCTGGGTGAAGAGCAGGATGTGGAGCTGACCGTGGCCGACCGCTGGATCATCTCCCAGCTGCAGCGTACCGAGCAGGAAGTGGCCCGTCAGCTGGACCAGTTCCGCTTTGACCTGGCCGCCACCGCCCTTTATGAATTCATCTGGAACCAGTATTGCGACTGGTATCTGGAGCTGTCCAAGCCGGTGCTGTGGGATGAAGAGGCACCTGCCGAACGTACCCGTGGCACCCGCCGTACCCTGGTACGCGTGCTGGAAGCAGCACTGCGCCTGGCACACCCGTTCATGCCCTTCATCACCGAAGAGATCTGGCAGCGTATCGCGCCATTTGCCGGCAAGCAGGGCTCGACCATCATGCTGCAGCCCTACCCGGCCAGTGAAGGCGACAAGCTGGATGCCCAGGCCGAAGGTGACATCGAATGGCTGAAGAGCGTGATGCTCGCCGTGCGCAACATCCGCGCCGAAATGAACATCGGCCCGGGCAAACCCATCCCGCTGTATCTGGCCAACAGCAGCAGCGAAGACCGCCGCCGCCTGAACGTCAATGAAACCACCCTGTCCAAGCTGGCCCGGCTGGAATCCATCAGCGTACTGGGTGCCGGCCAGGAACCGCCCATGTCCGCCACCGCACTGGTTGGCGACCTGCAGGTGCTGGTACCCATGGCCGGCCTGATCGACACCACCGCCGAACTGGCGCGACTGGATAAAGAGATCAAACGCCTGGAAGGTGAAATCAAGCGCGTGGCCGGCAAGCTGTCAAATCAGGGCTTTGTCGCCAAGGCGCCGGCCGCAGTGATTGAAAAAGAACGTGCCAAACAGGTCGATTATGAGCACGCACTAGAGCAATTAACCGAACAACGTGCCAAAATGGCCAGATTGTAAGTTTGTACCCGGCTACCGGCACCTTGCCGACCCCGGTTGCAGCCTTGCATTTGCTGGCCTCTGGCTGGCCCATAACAGAAAAATAATGAGGCGGGGCTGTAGCGCTGACCGCCTCAAGCAGGAGAACACAGATGCTGAAATTTCCTAAATCTGCCGTACTGACTCTTGGCGCCCTGACCCTCGCCATGGGCGCCTCACTGGCTACCGCCGCCGACGTCAAATCCGTCGCCGTGACTGCCATCGTCGAACACCCTGCCCTGGACTCCGCCCGTGACGGTATCCTGGAAGCCCTCAACGAAGCCGGCTACAAGCAGGGCGACAACCTGAAGTGGCAATATCAGAGCGCCCAGGGCAACACCGGCACCGCCGCCCAGATCGCCCGCAAGTTCATTGGTGACCGGGCCGATGTTCTGGTCGGTATCGCCACCCCCACTGCCCAGGCACTGGCTGCCGGCACCAAGCAGATTCCCATTGTGTTCACCGCGGTCACCGACCCGGTCCAGGCACAGCTGACACCAAGCTGGGAAGCCAGCGGCACCAACGTCACCGGCGTTTCCGACGTGCTGGAGCTGGACAAGCAGATCGACCTGATCAAGGAAATCATTCCTGAAGTGAAAAAGGTCGGCATGGTTTACAACCCGGGCGAAGCCAACTCGGTCGCCGTGGTCGAAGCCTTCAAGAAGCTGCTGCCCGAGCACGGTCTGGAGCTGGTTGAAGCCGCCGCACCACGTACCGTTGACGTGCGCAACGCCGCTCTGAGCCTGGCCGGCAAGGTTGATGTCATCTACACCAACACCGACAACAACGTGGTTTCCGCCTACGAGGCCATGGCCAAGGTCGGCAACGACACCAAGACTCCGCTGATCGCTTCCGACACTGACAGCGTCAAGCGTGGTGCCATTGCCGCACTGGGCGTTGACTACCATGATCTGGGCCTGCAAACCGGCCGCGTGGTCGTGCGCATCCTCGAGGGCGAAGCCCCGGGCAACATCGCGCCACAAACCAGCGACAACCTGCAGCTGTTCATCAACGTCACCGCTGCCGAAAAGCAGGGTGTACTGCTGACAGAAGACCTGCTGCTGCGCGCCACTGAAATCGTCCGCTAACCCGGTAAAAGCAGCGTGCAGGCTTCGAGCCTGCACGCTTTCTTATACAACCAACGAACTCTCCCTGCATGTCCTGGTTTTCCTTTTTTGGCGCCCTCGAAATTGGCCTGATCTTCAGCCTGGTTGCCCTTGGCGTTTTCATCTCCTTTCGCCTGCTGCGTTTTCCCGACCTGACCGTTGACGGCAGTTTTCCGCTTGGTGGCGCCATCGGTGCCGTCTGCATTGCCAGCGGCATGGACCCTTTCCTGGCCACCCTGCTGGCGACACTGGCCGGTGCACTGGCCGGCGTGGTCACCGCACTGCTCAACGTCTACCTGAAAATCATGGACCTGCTGGCCAGTATCCTGATGATGATCGCCCTCTACTCGATCAACCTGCGCATCATGGGCCGGCCCAACATTCCATTGATCATGGAGCCAACCATCTTCACCATGCTGCAGCCTGAATGGCTGGCCGACTATATCGGTCGTCCGCTGATCATGATTGCCGTGGTGATACTGGCCAAGCTCGGCCTGGATGCCTACTTTGCCACCCAGCAGGGACTGGCAATCCGTGCCACCGGCTCCAACCCACGCATGGCCCGCGCCCAGGGCGTCAACACCGGTGCCATGGTCATTCTCGGCATGGCCGTCTCCAACGGTCTGGTCGGTCTGGCCGGTGCCCTGTTCGCTCAGACCCAGGGCGGCGCCGACATCTCCATGGGCATAGGTACCATCGTCATCGGTCTGGCTGCGGTGATTGTCGGCGAAAGCATCCTGCCATCACGCCGCATCTTCATGCTGACCCTGGCAGTGATTCTTGGCGCCGTGGTGTACCGCTTCTTTATCGCACTGGCGCTGAACAGCGACTTCATCGGTCTGGAAGCCCAGGACCTGAACCTGGTTACCGCCGTCCTGGTCACCATTGCCCTGGTCATTCCCCTGCTCAAACAGCGCGTGGCGCGCCGCCGGAGTATCTGACATGCTCAAAGCC
>CAZKTB010000181.1:0-3243 GCA_964555485.1 uncultured Thiopseudomonas sp.
ATTATAGAGCCGCAAACTCTCTTGTCAACACCTTTCTGAAATCTTTTTTCAGAGCGGGTCAGTCCAAAACAGGGCTGCCGTTGCAAGGACACGCATAATACATCAGAAAAACGGGCTGTCAACACCCTGGGCAAAACTTTTTCAGAACCACTTCTTGCCGGACACCCCAGGCACGTTGTAACAGATACCACTGGTCCGCACCCTGCGCTTTAGCTCTTGCTACGAATCCTGCGCAGACGCAGCGCCAGATTCACCGGACCGGAACCGGCATACACCAGGAACAGCAACAGCAATACGCGCGGCGGATCACTGAAGACGACGGCAAATGCCAACACCGCCACCAGCATGACGACAAAAGGCACCCGTCCCTTGAGGTCCAGATCCTTGAAGCTGTGGTATTTGATATTGCTGACCATCAACAAACCGGCCAGCGCCACCACCGCGGCGAACAACAAGCTGGCAATCATCGGCATATCCTTGCCGTAGACATCATGCTCACTGATGGCCCAGACCAGACCCGCCACCACACCGGCCGCTGCCGGACTGGCCAAACCGATGAACCAGCGCTTATCGATCACGCCAATTTGCGTATTGAAGCGTGCAAGTCGCAAGGCGGCACAGGCAGCATAGATGAACGCCACGGTGAGCCCGACATTACCCAGCTCATACAGGGCCCACTTGTATGACAACAAGGCCGGCGCCACACCAAAGGCAACCATATCCGACATGGAGTCGTATTCGGCACCGAAGGCGCTTTGCGTATTGGTCATGCGCGCCACACGACCATCCAGACCGTCCAGCACCATGGCGACGAAAATTGCCGCACAGGCTACGTAGAAGTTTCCGTTGATGGCACAAACAATGGAATAGAACCCGGCAAACAGGTTGGCCGTGGTGAACAGGTTGGGCAGCAGGTAAACGCCGCGATGACGGACCTTCTGGCCATCCTCGTCACGCCCCTCCTCCTCATGTTCGCCTACCGGCAGGATGCTCTCAAGAACACTTTCGGCATCAGTTTTGTTTGCTTGATCTTTATTGCTCATGCTGTGTCTTCCACCAACTCGGGCTCTGTAAACGTACGAATTTTACCGCATTTCCACCCATAAAAGAAAAGCGCGGCATCAGGGCCGCGCTTTTCTTCAGGTGGGGAGCAATCAGTTCTTGCTCTTGTCCACGATCTTGTTGGCTGCAATCCATGGCATCATGGCACGCAGCTGCTCGCCGACCTTCTCGATCGGGTGGGCTGCGTTGTTGCGACGCCAGGCAGTCATGGAAGGATAGTTGGTAGCGCCTTCGGTGATGAACATCTTGGCGTACTCACCATTCTGGATGCGCTTGAGCGCATTGCGCATGGCTTCCTTGGACTGCTCGTTGATCACTTCCGGACCGGTTACGTACTCACCGTACTCGGCGTTGTTGGAAATGGAGTAGTTCATGTTGGCGATACCGCCTTCGAACATCAGGTCAACGATCAGCTTCAGCTCGTGCAGGCACTCGAAGTAGGCCATTTCCGGAGCGTAGCCCGCTTCGGTCAGGATTTCGAAACCGGCCTTGACCAGCTCTACGGTACCACCGCACAGAACAGCCTGCTCACCGAACAGGTCGGTTTCGGTCTCGTCCTTGAAAGTGGTTTCGATGATGCCGGTACGACCACCGCCCACACCGCTGGCGTAGGACAGGGCAACGTTCTTGGCATTGCCGCTGGCGTCCTGGTAAACAGCGATCAGGTCAGGAATACCGCCGCCACGCACGAACTCGGAGCGAACAGTGTGGCCTGGTGCCTTGGGGGCAACCATGATCACGTCCAGGTCGGCGCGAGGAACAACCTGGTTGTAGTGGATGGAGAAACCGTGGGCAAACGCCAGGGTGGCACCCTTTTTCAGGTTCGGCTCCAGTTCTTCACGATACAGCTGACCCTGGAACTCGTCCGGAGTCAGAACCATGACCACATCAGCCTGCTGCACAGCGGTAGCAACATCGGCAACCTTCAGGCCGTGTGCTTCTGCCTTGGCAATGGAGCTGGAACCGGCACGCAGGCCAACGGTTACATCAACGCCTGAGTCCTTCAGGTTGCAGGCGTGGGCATGACCCTGAGAGCCATAACCGATGATGGCAACCTTCTTGTCCTGGATGATCGACAGGTCACAGTCTTTGTCGTAATAAACTTGCATGAAACGCTCCTCTAACAGGAAGGGCTACCGCCCTTCCCCGGGGTTGATTTAAAGGCTTAGTACTTTGTCGCCACGGGCGATACCGGTTACACCGCTGCGCACCACTTCAACAATGGAGGCGGTACCCACGGCCTGGATAAAGCTGTCGAGTTTATCCGTTGTGCCGGTGAGTTGCACGGTATAAATGCTGGGGGTCACATCAACGATCTGACCACGGAAAATATCTGCTGTCCGCTTCACTTCCGCACGCTGCGCGCCGCTGGCCTTGATCTTGATCAGCATCAGCTCGCGCTCGATGTGGGCGCTCTCGGACAGGTCGACCAGCTTGACCACTTCGATCAGCTTGTTCAGGTTCTTGGTGATCTGCTCGATCACCTCTTCCTTGCCGGCTGTGGTCAGGGTCAGGCGTGACATGGTCGGGTCTTCGGTCGCCGCAACAGTCAGGCTTTCAATGTTGTAGTTGCGCTGGGAAAACAGGCCGATAACACGAGACAGGGCACCGGGTTCGTTCTCCATCAGCAATGAAATGATATGTCTCATGATCAGGTACGCTCCGTTTTGCTCAGCCACATGTCGCGCATTGCGCCATCACGAATTTGCATGGGGTATACGTGTTCGCTGGTATCCACCTGGATATCCAGGAAGACCAGGCGATCCTTCATCGCAAAAGCCTCTTCCATCTTTGGTTTCAGCTCTTTCGGATAAGTAATGCGGATACCCACATGGCCATAGGCCTCGGCCAGCTTGATAAAATCCGGCAGGGACTCCATGTAGGAGTGCGAGTAGCGGCTGTTGTACTGCATATCCTGCCACTGGCGAACCATACCCAGAGCACCGTTGTTCAGATTGACAATCTTCACCGGCAAATCGTACTGCAGACAGGTGGACAGCTCCTGAATGTTCATCTGGATACTGCCTTCACCCGTCACGCAAACCACTTCTTCATCCGGGAAGTGCAGCTTGATGCCCATGGCAGCCGGAAAACCGAAGCCCATGGTGCCCAGGCCACCGGAGTTGATCCAGCGGTTGGGCTTGTCGAAGCGGTAATACTGGGCAGCAAACATCTGGTGCT
>CAZKTB010000182.1:0-3241 GCA_964555485.1 uncultured Thiopseudomonas sp.
CAGGCTTGATCAACTGCCGGAACCAGTTCCAGTACCTGTCGGGGGCAAGCCCCCTCCTACAGAAGCCAGCAACCGTCATCACCCGACTTGATCGGGTGATCTCCTGCAAGGCGGCACAGGTCAGGAGATTACCGGGTCAAGCCCGGCAATGACGGGGGAAATAGTAGACAGTCGAACCAAGCCCGGCATTGACGAGGAAGCAGGCCCTGCTTTATCAGGCGGCATTGATTAGAATGCAGGACTTGCAATCTAGTTTTGTCTGACTCAAGCCTTATTATTGGAGCCATGCCATGATCCCGCACCTGCTGATACCGCTGCCTGCCAGCCTTGCCCCCCTTCAGCAGCAGGCGGAGCAGCGCTGGCAATCAGCCCTGCAGGAAGCCGGCCTGGACGAAAGCGGTCTTGATGCGCAGAGCCTGCAGCAAATCCGGCATGTGTTCACCCTCAGCGAATTTGCCCTGACCCAGGCCTGCCGTGACCCACAGGATTTTCTGCAACTGCTGACCGACGGCAGCCTTGCGCGCTCCCACAACACCGCCAGCATGCGTGGCGAGCTGCAGCACCAGATCAAGGCCTGCACCAGCGAAGACGAGCTGCAGACCGTGTTGCGTCGCTTTCGTAACCGACAGCAGCTGCGCATCATCTGGCGCGACCTGACTCGTCAATCCGATCTCGACGAAACCACCCATGAATTGTCGGCATTGGCCGATGCCTGCATCAGCCTTGCCTACCAGTGGTTGCATGAAAAGCAATGCCAGCAGAACGGCGTTCCTACCGGACGCCACAGCGGCCAGCCCCAGCATCTGGTGGTGCTGGCCATGGGCAAGCTGGGCGCTGGCGAACTGAACCTGTCGTCGGATGTGGACCTGATTTTCACCTATCCGGAAACCGGCGAGACCGTGGGTGCCAAGCGCAGCCTGGACAACCAGGAGTTCTTTACCCGGGTCGGCCAGAAACTGATCAAGGCGCTGGACTCGCAAACCGTGGACGGCTTTGCCTTTCGCGTTGACATGCGTTTGCGGCCCTATGGTGCCGGCGGCCCGCTGGTGCACAGCTTCAGCGCCATCGAACAGTACTATCAGAACCAGGGCCGCGACTGGGAACGCTACGCCATGATCAAGTCGCGGGTGGTGGCCGGTGACCAGCATGCCGGCAGCCGCCTGCTACGCATCCTGCGCCCCTTTGTCTACCGACGTTATCTGGACTTTTCCGCCATCGAGGCGCTGCGCTCGATGAAGCAGCTGATCCGCCAGGAAGTGATGCGCAAGGACATGGACGACAACATCAAGCTGGGTACCGGCGGCATCCGCGAGGTGGAATTCATTGCCCAGGCCTACCAGCTGATTCATGGTGGCCGCGACCTGAGCCTGCAACAACGTCCGCTGCTGGATGCTCTGGATACCCTGGCCCGGCAAGGCTACAAGGATGCCGGTGATGTGGCCGCATTGAAGGATGCCTATCGCTTTCTGCGTTATACCGAACATGCCCTGCAGGCGGTAGCCGACCGCCAGACCCAGCGCCTGCCCGAGCGGCCGCTGGAGCGGGCGCGGATTGCCGCCATCATGGGTTATACAGAATGGGATACTTTCATTGCACAGCTGAACCAGTACCGCCAACTGGTCGAGCAGCAGTTCCGTGCAGTGATTGCCGACCCGGACCACGATGACGAGGAGTATATCGGCGGCGAATGGCTGCCGGTCTGGGAAGACTCGATCAGCGAAAGCAGCATTCTGGAGCAGCTGGAAGAAGCAGGTTTCGATGACTCGCACGCGGCCTGGCAAAACCTCTGCCAGCTGCGTAACGGCAGCCAGGTGCGGGCCATGCAGCGACTGGGACGTGAGCGGCTGGATGCTTTCATGCCACGCTTTCTGTCCCATGTGGTCGAGCACGAACAACCCGACCTGGTGCTGGAGCGGGTGCTGCCACTGATTGAGGCGGTAGCCCGGCGCTCTGCCTATCTGGTATTGCTGACCGAAAACCCTGGTGCTCTGTCCCGGCTGCTGGAGCTGTGTGCCGCCAGCCCCTGGATCGCCACCGAGCTGACCCGCTTTCCGGCGCTGCTCGACGAACTGCTCAATGCCGGCCGTCTGTACCGGCCGCCCCAGGCGCCCGAGCTGGCCGCCGAGCTGCGCGAGCGTCTGCTGCGCATTCCCGAGGATGACCTTGAGCAGCAGATGGACGTGCTACGCCACTTCAAGCTGGCGCACCGCCTGCGTGTGGCCGCCTCGGAAATTGCCGGTACATTGCCGCTGATGAAAGTCAGTGACTACCTGACCTGGCTGGCCGAGGCGACTCTGGAACAGGTGCTGCATCTGGTCTGGCAGGAGATGGTGCGCAAGCACGGTCTACCCAAACGGCTGGACGGCAGCGACTGCGAGCTGGATTTCATCATTGTCGGTTACGGCAAGCTGGGCGGCATTGAGCTGGGCCACGGCTCGGACCTTGACCTGGTGTTCCTCTATGACTGCGATCCACTGGCCGATACCGACGGCCCGCGGCCGATTGACGGTGCGCAGTTTTATACCCGCTTGGGCCAACGGCTGATTTCCATGCTGACCACCCGTACCACCTCGGGCGGTCTCTATGATGTCGACATGCGCCTGCGCCCGGGCGGCGATTCCGGCCTGCTGGTCAGCTCGCTGGGCGCCTTTGCCCGCTATCAGGAGCAGGAAGCCTGGACCTGGGAGCATCAGGCGCTGGTGCGCGCCCGGGTGCTCACCGGCAGCGAACGCCTGACGGCGGAATTTGAACGGGTGCGGCTGGATATTCTCGGTCGCCAGCGCGAACCGCAACACCTGCGCGAAGAAGTCAGCCAAATGCGCGCCAAAATGAGGCATAATCACGGCACCCGCAACACACAGGGTGGCCTGACCGAAGATGCATTCACCGCCGCCTGCGAGTTTGATCTAAAGCAGGATGCCGGCGGTATTGTTGACATCGAATTTATGGTGCAATATGCCGCATTGGCGTGGTCGTGGCGCTATCCGCAACTGGTCACCTATACCGACAATATCCGTATCCTGGATGCACTCGGCGAAGCCAGCCTGATCAGCATGGACGACATGCATTTGCTGCAAGAGGCCTACAAAGCCTATCGCGCTGCTGCCCACCGGTTTGCCCTGCAAAAACAGCGGGCCGTGGTCAGCGGCGAACAATTTCACAGCGAACGCCGTTATGTCATGCACATGTGGCGCTCGCTGAATCTCAGTTACACCCCGGACAGGGACGACACTCCCGGTCC
>CAZKTB010000183.1:0-3187 GCA_964555485.1 uncultured Thiopseudomonas sp.
GGGTGCAGGATCAGGGTGCGCTGGGGGTTCAGACCGGCCTCACGCAGCCATTGCATGGTAAGCGGCTCGGGTGGCGACACCAGTGCCAGCCAGCGTTCTTCCTGCTGTTCGCTGAGCAGCTTGAGCATTGGTGCCAGCAGATGCAGACAGTGCTCGGCACGACCGCTGAGAATAAGTTCGCTGCACCAGGGGCTGGGTTCAGTCGCAGGGGCGCTGTTATCGGCCGGGGTGTCGACCAGGTTAAGTGCTGCCTGTTGATCAAACAGCCCCAGTTGGTCGGTATGTACTTGTGTGTTCATGACAAGACTCCCTTATCTGCGGATTACGCCAACACCGAGACCTTCAATAACCAGTTCCTGGTTTTTCAGATCCACTTCGATGGGCTCAAAATCGCTGTTTTCCGGTAGCAGCCAGACCTTGTTGCCTTTGCGCTGGTAACGCTTGACCGTAACTTCGTCGTCCAGTCGTGCCACCACCAGCTGGCCGTTGCGCGCTTCACGGGTGATGTGCACGGCCAACAGGTCGCCATCCAGAATGCCGGCGTCCTTCATGCTCATGCCGCGCACCTGCAGCAGATAATCGGCCCGTGGCTTGAAGAAGTCGGGGCTGACCGGGCAGGTGTTGTCGATATGCTGCTGGGCAAGGATCGGGCTGCCGGCAGCAACACGGCCAACGATCGGCAGTTCGTTCTCTGCCACTTCGGGCAGGTCGTCTTCGGCCGGCTCCACCAGGCGAATGCCGCGTGAAGCACCCGAGATCATCTCGATGGCACCCTTGCGTGCCAGCGCCTTGAGATGGTCTTCGGCCGCATTGGGCGAGCGGAAGCCCAGTGCCTGGGCAATCTCTATACGGGTGGGCGGATAGCCATGCTCGTCAATCCAGCCCTTCAGAAAGTCGAGGATTTCACCTTGTCGCTTGGTCAGTTTGCTCATCCGTAAATACCTGTGGTTTTATACAGTACACTGGCATTCTATACAGTGTTTTCGGATATGCAAGTATCAAGTGGCAAACAGACAAAAACAGATAGGGGGGAAGGCAGCTGAATGGGTTGGCGGCCTAGGTGGCCTTGAGCAGGAAGTTGGCAATATCCTGGGCGCCGGCCTGTTGCAGCGCGGTGCCGAAAGCATTGGAGTTGATGTTGTTGCGGGGCAGCAGGATGGTCTGTGCCGAGAGTCGGCCAAGACAGATCGGCAGATGTACGTAAGGAACCCTGTAAGTCATCAGGTAGTCCATGAAGGCAGGATCATTCCAGGCGGCTGTAGGTAGCGCAAGGCTGTAGTAGTTTTTTTTCAGTTCCTTGATGGCTGCATGATGTGTGCGAATGCGGTACAGATGGACGGGCAGATTGACGGCCAGTTCACGGCGTCTTGCATACACCAGCGCGGCAATCAGTTCAGCGCTGTTTTGTGTATCGGCCCAGTAAACCTTGCCGGCCTCCCAGGCAGTGGAGAGCAGATCAATATTCTGGTTTTTGCCAACGGCTCCGGCCAGCGCGCGTTTGAAGTCGCTCATGCTGATAATGCGTATATGACGGCACTGGGCTGACTTGGCCATGGCCTCCCAGCTGTCATAGGCGAGCAAGGCCTTGTTTTCATGGTTGAGACCGTACAGCCCGCGCATGTCGAATGAGCGAATGGCCTGCATTTCAATACTGACGGTCTTGCTGAGAAAGCGGTAGGCTTCGGCCTTGTCTTCCTGTACGGGGCCGTACAGGGCATTGCTCGGCAAGTTGGCCAGCTGCTGGAGGTGCAGGGTTTGGCTCCAGTGTATGCTGGGCTCGAACAGTGAGATGCAGGGATAGTCGAGCTGCAATGTGTGCAAGACATCATCAGCACGAAGCGCCGGTGGTGAGACGTTGCGTTTGAAGAGCGAATTTAGCAAGTTGCCCAGAATGGAAGACTGGCTCATTTCGACGAAATCCAAAGACCCTGAATGCTGCTGGATTGCCAGCAGATGCATCTAGAATGAATACTGGCCTGTCAGGTTGACTGATTAACCGAACTGATCATGCAGATCAGCGGCATTGTGCACCTTTTATGAAAAATAGGCCATGCCGGGATAGTAATTGGTAGCAGTTTCGAAGCAGATTTGACTGCCGGGAACAAGCTTATTTCGCTGCGGCGACTGGTGTAATCCGCTATACTTGCGCTTTTTAGCCGGACAATTGATTGCCATGTATAAACTTGCCCGTCCCCTGTTGTTTTCCCTGTCGCCGGAAACCGCCCATGACCTGTCGCTGGACCTGCTGGGTGCGGCCGGCCGACTGGGTGTCAGCAAGCTGTTTGTCAAACAGCCGCAGCGGTTGCCGGTCAATGTGATGGGGATCGATTTCCCCAACCCTGTTGGTCTGGCCGCCGGTCTGGACAAAAATGGCGATGCCATTCACGGGTTGTCCGATCTGGGCTTCGGTTTTATCGAGATCGGCACCATCACGCCGCGCCCACAACCGGGCAACCCCAAGCCACGCATCTTCCGCCTGCCGCAGGCCGAGGGCGTAATCAACCGTATGGGTTTCAACAACCGCGGTGTCGATTACCTGCTGGAGCGGGTGCATAACGCCAAATTCGACGGCGTGCTGGGCATCAATATCGGCAAGAACCTGACCACGCCGGTTGAGCAGGCAACTGATGACTACATTTACTGTCTGGACAGGGTGTACACCAGTGCCAGCTATATCACCGTCAACATCAGTTCGCCCAACACACCGGGCCTGCGCAGCCTGCAATACGGTGATTCCCTGAAAGAGTTGCTGAGCGCACTGCAGCAGCGCCAGGAAGACCTGACCGAAATGCACGGCCGACGTGTCCCCATTGCGGTCAAGATCGCACCGGACATGACCGATGAAGAGATCGTTCAGGTGGCCGAGATCATCGTCGAGTGCGGCATGGATGGCATTATCGCCACCAACACCACCTTGTCCCGCGAGGGCGTGGAAGGCCTGCAGCATGCAGACGAGGCCGGTGGTCTGTCTGGTGCACCGGTACGCGAGCAGAGCACTCATGTGGTGCGCGTGCTGGCCGAGACCCTGCAGGGCCGCTTGCCGATCATTGCAGTGGGCGGCATTACCAAAGGCGAGCATGCCGCCGAGAAGATCGCGGCCGGTGCCAGCCTGGTGCAGGTCTATTCCGGCTTTCTGTACAAGGGCCCGGCGCTGATCCGTGATTCGGTTGATGCCATTGCCGCCCTG
>CAZKTB010000184.1:0-3186 GCA_964555485.1 uncultured Thiopseudomonas sp.
CACCCCGGGAGGTGTTGCGGCTCTTGCGCTTGCGCGGACGCCGGCTCTTGCGTACTGGGCCGCTCAGCTCGCTGATCATGCGCCGGCGCTCAGGCTCGGGAGCGAACTGGAACTCGGTCCACCACTGGCCCAGGTTGCCGGTGTCTTCGCCGGCATCCTCGCGCAGCAGCAGGAAATCGTAGGCAGCGCGGAAGCGCGGGTTGGCCAGTACGATTTCGGCACGCTTGCCGTAGCGGTAAGGCAGGCGTTCCTGCAATGCCCAGATTTCCTGCATAGGCACAGTGAAGCGGCGCGGAATGGCCACATGCTGCAGCTGCATCGGCAACAGCCGGTGTGCCGCTTTCTGCATGGCCGGCACCGGTGCCAGCCCTTCTTCCTGGCATTTTGCGGCAAGCGGAACCAGTGCGGGCCAGAGCAGGGCGGCAAACAGGAAGGCGGGAGTGACCGTCTTGCCTTCGGCCAGGCGTGTATCCGTACTGCGTAGCGCCAGTCGCAGTAGTTCGGCCGAGTGTCCGGGCTCGCGCCCAAGCTCTTTGGCGCTATACGGGAACAGCGGGGCGAACAGGTTGTACTCCACCATCAGGTCGAAGCTGTCTTCAGCGCAGCCGTTGAGAAAGACCTTGAGCACTTCTTCATACAGTCGTGCGGCGGGAATATCGCCGAGCATGGCGGCCAGACGATGAATCGGGGCTGCGGTCTCTTCCGGCAGATCGAAATCCAGTTTGGCGGCAAAGCGGATGGCGCGCAGCATGCGCACCGGATCTTCCAGGTAACGGGTTTCCGGATCGCCGATCAGGCGCAGGGTGCGCTTCTGCAGGTCGGCGATGCCACCGGCAAAATCATGCAGGCTACGGTCGGACGGATCGTAATAAAGTGCGTTGACGGTAAAGTCGCGACGCAGGGCATCCTCTTCCAGGGTGCCGTAGACGTTGTCCCGCAGAATGCGGCCGCTGCTGTCCTGTACTGCGCGGCCGGATGCCTTGTCGTGTGAGCTGTGGTTACTGCGGAAGGTAGCTACCTCGATGGTTTCGCGGCCGAACAGCACATGTACCAGCCGGAAGCGGCGGCCAATGATGCGCGAGTTGCGAAATACCGCGCGAACCTGCTCGGGTGTGGCGCTGGTGGCTACGTCAAAATCCTTGGGGCGCTCGCCAAGCAGGGCGTCACGCACGCAGCCGCCTACCAGAAACGCCTGGTAACCCGAATCCTGCAGACGCCTGGTAACGCTGATGGCGTTGCGACTGAAGAGGTCGAGGGTCAGGCCGTGGTCTGCGTAGGGGATTTGCTGTCCTTTGGGTGCTGCAGCATTGCGGGGCTTGCGCAGATTGCGGATCAGCTTTTTAAGCATGGTAAAAACCTGTTGTGGTCAAGTGCCGGCGGCCGGCAGCGGCTGGCCAGGCAGTGATCTTCACATATGTGGAAGACTGATTGCGGGCAGATAGCCGAAGAAAAAGGCGGGAATGGAAATTCATGGGAGCGAATTCTAGCACTGCCAGCGTCCCGGGTGAATCAGCGGGGCAAGAATCACACAAACAAAAAAGGAGGCCGTGGCCTCCTTCTTCTACAGTTGTGCTGTCATCTTGTTATTTTTGTTGCAGGGCATTGTTATTGTTGTTGGCTAGCCTGGAATCCGGCCTTCACTGTGAAAATCAGCGGATTGCTTTGAAAGCTGATGCTGTCAACCTCTGGTGCCTGTGCCGTGATGGCTCTTGTTCTTGTTGTTCCAGTGCGACAGTGCTGCAGCTATCCTCTTCAAAGTAATCAGTTGATTGCGTCTCCGGATTTATTGTTGTTTTCTGGAGTCGTTACTGTTGTTATTGTTTTTCAAGTTTTTGTTTTTGTTCTCCAATAAACAAAGCACGGGGCGTGCCATGTTTTGCAAGTCGTTGAAATTTAACAAAAATCTGTTTTATTAGGGCTGGGCTGACTCCGGGTAACGGCTGGAAGTGTTACCCGGATACACAGGGTGTTACCGAAAGGCGCAGTCGGAATGGGCGCTGAAGACTAGATACCCTGGGGGATTTCCTCGCCACCGAGGGCGGCAAGCAGCTGCGGAATGAACTCCTGCAGCGTCAGCATCATCAGGATAAAGCTGGCGTCGAACTGGCTGGCTGCATCATCGCCACCATCCTGCTCGGCCTGGGTTTGCAGCAGATCTTCAAAGCGCAGGCGCTTGATGGCCAGTTTGTCGTCCAGCAGAAATGACAGCTTGTCTTCCCAGGCCAGCGACAGAACGGTCGCCAGCTTGCCGGCGGTCAGGTGGTTCTGCACTTCATCGCTGGACAGGTCTTCGCGCTTGATGCGGATGATGCCACCGTCTTCAGCGCTGTCACGCAGCTCGCATTCGTCCAGCAGAATCAGGCCATGGCTGGCATTATGTTCTTTTACCCAGCTGGTAAAGGTGGCCATGGGCGCCTGCTTCACTGCAACCGGACGTACCGGCAGGCTGCCGAGCGCTTCGCGCATGGCCGACAGCAGCTCTTCGGCACGCTTACTGCTGGAGGCATCTACATAGATGAAGCCGTTTTGCGGATCGATGGCGGCACGGGTAACCGACTTGCGAATGAAGGCGCGTGGCATCAATGTCTGTATCACTTCATCCTTGATCTGGTCTTTTTCCTTCTTGTAGACCTTGCGTGCCTCGGCAGCTTCCAGCTCGTCGACCTTTTCCTGCACGGCGTCACGCACTACAGATGCCGGCAGAATCCGCTCTTCCTGGCGAGCGGCGATCAGCATGAAGCCCTGGCCGGCATGCACCAGCGGGGCATCTTCATTCTTGCCCCAGGGCGGAATGAAACCATAGGTGCTGGCTACCTGGCTGCCACAGGGCCGGGCCGGCTGGGTGGCCAGTGCCTCTTCCAGCTCTTCGGCCTGCAGCGGGGATTCAAGATTGAGGCGGTAGACAAGCAGATTACGAAACCACATTAGATAAACTCCAGATAAACAAGCGGTGTATTATTCCCGCCGAAGCACCTGCAGCTCAAGTGCAGACTGTGCAGGAGGTGGTTGCGATAGCGCAGGAACAGGCGGTGAACAGGCCGTTTTATGCAGTTTTAAAAAATATTTTCATTTAGGGCTTGCCAAAGCCGAAACTGATGTCTATCATACGCACCACTTCGAGAGACAAGGGTGATTAGCTCAGCTGGGAGAGCATCTGCCTTACAAGCAGAGGGTCGGCGGTTCGAT
>CAZKTB010000185.1:0-1915 GCA_964555485.1 uncultured Thiopseudomonas sp.
TTCCTGCAGGAAAATGCCAAGAAAGAAGGCGTGGTAGAGCTGGAGTCCGGTCTGCAGTATGAAGTACTGACCGCTGGTGAAGGCGAGAAGCCAAGTGCCGACAGCACTGTACGTACCCACTACCACGGCACCCTGATTGACGGCAGCGTATTTGACAGCTCCTACGAGCGTGGCCAACCTGCCGAGTTCCCGGTTAACGGCGTGATCGCCGGCTGGACCGAAGCCCTGCAGCTGATGCCGGTTGGCAGCAAGTGGCGTCTGTATGTACCAAGCGGTCTGGCCTACGGTGGTCAGGCAGTGGGCAGCATCCCGGCGCACAGCACTCTGGTGTTCGACGTAGAACTGCTGAAAATCCTGTAATGCCATTTACTCCGGGTACTTTTGCGGTACCCGGAGTATTAAACCCTGTCACCCAGCGATTTCGCGCAGGGTGACGGTGTTTGATGAAGGATGCGGTAGAGAGTGTAGGTCCGGATTTATCCGGACAAAGCCCGGCGTAGTCGGGCCACGGAGATTTCCGTACGGTTTTTTACACCAACCATTACCTGAACCGGTTCTAGCCACTTTCGCGGGCAAGCAGCCTCCCACAACTGTGCAAAGGGGGTTGGCCCCTGACAAGTTGCTGTTTTGCATATGCCGCTTATGTGTGGCCGGGCGCTGTTGGTGACACTCTGCTGCGGGTGGCTTTCGGATGTTTTGCCATGTTTAAAGTCCTGCTGTCAGGCGATGACCGGTGCTTCTGTGTGTTGCGCTTCGGTATTTGGCATGATGTGGGCGAGTGCCTGTAAAACAGGCTGTTTTTAGCTGTTTTCCCGACATCTGGCTTGGTGCGCTTTTGCCAAAGTGCTTTGCTTGATTGCTATCAAGCACGTTTTGGGCTGGTTTTTATTAGCCTGTGCGGGTAGTTAAACAACTTTGTGAGGAATTGCCATGACTGTTGAGAACCATCCGCTGCTGCGTGAACATCCCGAGCTGGCCGATAAGCTGCTGGCCCGTGCCATGGCTGATGGCGCTTTTGCCCAGCGTGCCCAGCGCTACGCAACTCTGGATGCCCAAATTCAGGAATCTGCAGCCAGTGCTGAAGAAACTGCTGAACATGCCAAACTGGGCAAGCAGCTGATCGGTGAGCTGGATCTGCCGGTAACCACCAGCTGCTGTGGCGGCTGCGGTGGCAGCGCGCACTAATTTCGCAGTGCTTTTGTTGTAGCCTGCCCGCGTCCGATTTTCTCTCCGGGACGCAGACAGGAGTTGGGCTTGACGCCGGTCTTTGACCGGCGTTTTTTATGCCTGGGTGTTTTTGGTTTGAGTGATGTGGAACAGGTCTGGCAAGACCGGAGTGTAGCCTGTCGGCGTGGACGCCGCAGGCGGCTGTGGCGACGAAAGCTACGCGGAGCGTCTTGCCAGACCTGCAATGCCGTGGGGCGTATGCCGCTCAGCCCCAGCATGACTGCTGTATACTTCATCGCTTTGATCTAGCAGACAAGGAGCGCTGATGGCCAAGGCAAGACGTATTTTCGGCTGTACCGAGTGCGGAGCAACCCAGCCCAAGTGGGCAGGGCAATGCACCGACTGTGGTGCCTGGAACACCATGGTGGAAACTGTGGTGGAGGGTGCTTCCCGCAGCGGCAGCCGTACCGGCTGGGCCGGCGAGCATGCCCAGCTTAAAACCCTGGCCGATGTCAGCGTCGAGGAAATCCCCCGTTTCAGTACCCAGTCGAAAGAACTGGACCGGGTGCTGGGCGGCGGGCTGGTGGATGGTTCCGTGGTGCTGATTGGTGGCGACCCCGGTATCGGCAAGTCAACCATTTTGCTGCAAACCATGTGCAGCCTGGCCCAGCATATTCCTGCCCTCTATGTAACGGGTGAAGAGTCGCAGCAGCAGGTCGCCATGCGTGGCCGGCGGCTGGAGCTGCCG
>CAZKTB010000185.1:2015-3186 GCA_964555485.1 uncultured Thiopseudomonas sp.
TTTGGTGCAGTCAACGAGCTGGGCGTGTTCGGCATGACCGACAAGGGGCTGCGCGAGGTGTCCAACCCCTCGGCGATTTTCCTTAACCGGGCCCAGTCGGCGGTGCCGGGCAGTGTGGTCATGGCCAGCTGGGAAGGCTCACGTCCCCTTCTGGTGGAGGTTCAGGCGCTGGTTGATACCAGTCACCTGGCCAATCCGCGTCGTGTCACCCTTGGGCTGGATCACAACCGTCTGGCCATGCTGCTGGCGGTGTTGCACCGGCATGGCGGCATTGCCAGCCATGACCAGGATGTATTTCTCAACGTGGTCGGCGGGGTCAAGGTGCTGGAGACCGCATCGGACCTGGCGTTGATGGCTGCCATCATGTCCAGCCTGCGTAACCGTGCGCTGCCCCATGACCTGCTGGTGTTTGGCGAGATCGGCCTGTCGGGCGAGATCCGTCCGGTGCCCAGCGGGCAGGAGCGTCTGCGCGAGGCGGCCAAGCATGGTTTCAAGCGGGCCGTGATACCCAAGGGCAATGCGCCCAAACAGGCACCGGCCGGGATGGAAGTGGTGGCTGTGGAGCGCCTTGAGCAGGCGCTGGATGCGCTGTTTGAGTGGGCGCAATGATGGCCTATTCGAGAAACCGGCTGGTTACCTTTGATCTGGACGATACCCTCTGGCATACCGCGCCGGTGATCGCCCGTGCGGAAAAGAGTCTGCAGGAATGGCTATTGCAGCGCGCGCCGCAGCTGGGGCTAATGACGCTGCCGCGTTTGCAGGAGCTCAGGCAGAGGGTGTTGCAGCAGATGCCGCAAATTTCTCATAGCGTCAGCGCCATACGCTTTCAGGTGTTACGCCAGGCCTGGCTGGATGCGGGGGAATCGCCCGAGCAGGCGGCCGAGCTGGCAGAAGAGGCGTTTCAGTTTTTTCTCGGTGAACGGCAAAAGGTCGAGGTCAAGCCAGAGGTGCGTCCCATGCTGCAGACCTTGCGCGAGCAGGGGTACATGCTCGGTGCCCTGAGTAACGGCAATGCCGACATCCGTCGGGTCGGGCTGGGTGACTGTTTTGATTTTGCCTTGAGTGCTGATGCGCTTGGTGTTGGCAAACCGGATGTTGCAGCTTTTCGGGCTGCGCTGGGCCGCGCCGGGGTTATGCCGCAGCAGGCGGCACACCTGGGCGACAATCCGCA
>CAZKTB010000186.1:0-3185 GCA_964555485.1 uncultured Thiopseudomonas sp.
TTTCAATGCAGCCTGCTGGCACTGAACTGGAGCCTGTGTATCGAGAAGCGCATCCAGCAGGCACAGGCTGCCGGAATGCACGTGTCCGCTTGGACAGTGAACGACCCGGCGCTGATGCGCCAGCTCGTTCAGTATGGCGTTGACAGCCTTATTACAGACTTTCCCGAGCTGGCCAGCGCCACTCTCGGGAGTCCGTAAACCACTGTTCAAAGGCCGCTCCGGCCATCGCCACTGCCTGGCCGGAGCCGGTTAAAAAAGCCTGTTCATTCCATCGTAGGCCGCCACCCGGTACGCTTCCGCCATGGTCGGGAAGTTGAAGGTGGTGTTGAGGAAATACTTCAGTGTATTGGCCTCGCCCGGCTGGTTCATCACCGCCTGGCCAATGTGGATAATCTCCGAAGCCTGATAACCGAAGCAGTGAACGCCAAGAATGGCGAGCGTCTCGCGATGGAACAGGATCTTCAGCATGCCGGTCTCTTCACCGGAAATCTGCGCACGCGCCATGCTCTTGAAGAACGCCTTGCCCACCTCGTAAGGAATTTTTTCCTCGGTCAGTTCCTGTTCGGTTTTACCTACGGAGCTGATCTCTGGAATGGTGTAAATTCCGGTAGGTACGTCATCCACGTAATGCCAGCTGCCATCATCAATGATGTTGCCGGAAGCCGAGCGGCCCTGGTCGTAGGCAGCACTGGCCAGGCTCGGCCAGCCGATCACGTCACCAGCCGCATAGATGTTCGGCACTTCAGTACGGTAATACTCGTCAACAGCAACCTGGCCACGGCTGTTGGCCTCAAGGCCGACATTTTCCAGGCCCAGCTGGTCAGTGTTGCCGGTACGGCCGTTACACCAAAGGAAGCCATCCGCCTTGATCTTCTTGCCGGACTTCAGGTGCAGGATGACGCCGTTTTCAACACCTTCAACACGCTCGTACTCCTCGTTGTGACGTACCAGCACGTTGTTGATGCGCAGGTGGTAGCTGAGAGCGTCGGAAATTTCCCGGTCAAGGAAGCTGAGCAGGCGGTCACGGGTATCGATCAGGTCAACCAGCACACCCAGTCCGCTGAAAATGGATGCATATTCGCAACCGATCACACCGGCACCGTAAACGATCAGGCGGCGCGGGGTATAGCCCAGGCTGAGAATGGTGTCGCTGTCATAGATCCGTGGGTGGTTGAAGTCGATATCTGCGGGACGATACGGGCGCGAACCGGTGGCGATGATGATCTGGTTGGCCACCAGTTTCTCCACCCTGCTCGGGCCGACCACATCCACGCTATGCTCGTCGGCAAAGCTTGCAGTACCGAAGTAGACGTCAATACGGTTGCGGGCATAATAGCTGGTGCGTGACGCAACCTGACGGGCAATCACGCTTTCGGCACTTTTCAGCACGTCGGGAAAGGAAAACCAGCGCGGCTCGCCAATCTGGCGGAACATCGAGTTGGTGTTGAAACGCAGAATCTGGCGTACCGAGTGACGCAGCGCCTTGGACGGAATGGTACCCAGGTGGGTACTGCTGCCGCCAACCACACCACGGCTTTCGACTACTGCGACCTTGCGACCGGCCTTGGCCGCATTCATGGCCGCACCCTCACCGGCAGGGCCTGACCCCAGAATGACTACATCGTAATTATAAACAGCCATTTAAACTCCTAATACAACCCTGCTGGGCGGCAGCCGGAAGGCCTTGCCAGTCCTGGCACTCAGCCTGACGCTGAAACTCCGGTCACCGCCTGTTACTTGTCAAAATTACTTGCCGGCCATTGCGTCGTAGGCCAGGTCCTGTGCCGGCTGCACCTTGCCTTCGGCATTGGCTTCATCACACTTCTGGCGTTCGCCACCACAGATGGAACAGCTTTTTTCAATGCCCAAAGCGGCAATGCCACCACAGGAGCCACCAATCGGCTTGCGTCCGGCCATTACCCCGGAAGCCATGCCCAGCACGACCAGCAGCATGACTGCGAAAGCCACCAAAACCATAATCAGATATGTCATGAGACTACCTCCCCTGTTCGGGAAACAATTGTTCAAAATCGGGGCTGGCATGGCTGACGAACTCGCCATTTTCACGGGTCACGAACAGTGCAGCAATGCCGTGCTGCTTGACAAACTCCATACCTTCATCCTTGCCCAGCACCATCAGAACGGTGCCCAGCCCGTCGGCTACCAGCGCGGAGCGGTCAATTACCGTTACCGCTGCCAGATTGTGCGCTATCGGCGCACCGGTTTTCGGGTCCAGCGTATGCGAGAAGCGAACGCCATCCTCTTCGAAGTAATTGCGATAATCACCCGAGGTGTTTACGCCCCAGCCATCTATCTCGAGGACACGCTGCAACACCCGCTCGCCATCACCCACTGGTTGCTCAATGGCGATACGCCAGGGAGAGCCATCCGGCTTTTTACCCTTGGCAATGAGCTCGCCGGTCACCTCGATCATGTAGCTGTGAATGCCAAGCACCTCGAAATTGGCCGCTATGCGATCAACAGTATAGCCTGCAGCAATGCTGTTGAGGTCAAGCTTGAGGTCAATTTCCTTGCAAAGCTGATTACTCTCAATACTCAGGTGCTGATGGCCCATTCGGGTGCGCGCTTCGCTGATCGCCTCTTCAGACGGAATCTGGCGATCACGGCTGGCCGGGCCAAAGCCCCAGACATTCAGCAGCGGCTGGATGGTGATGTCGAAACGCCCCTCACTCAGCCGGGACAGCTCATCGGCATAGCCGATCAGCTCGAGCACGGGCGCCGGCATCTGTTCACAGCTGCCGGCCGGCAGCTTGTTGAAACGGGACAGATCCGAGTCTGCACGGTAGGTCGACATCTGGCGGTCGACCTCATCCAGGATGTTCTGAACGACAACACCCGCTGACTCGGCAGCGGGTGTTGTCTTGTTTGCAACATACTTGATGGTGTAAGTGCTGCCCATGGTTGGACCGGACAGCACTTCGACACGCTCGGCCGGTTGGCAACCGGCCAGCGCAAGGCTCATGACTGTGATAATTCCCGCACCCTGTAACAGGTTGCGCAGCATGTTAGCCTCCAAAGTCGTCCAGCAAGATGTTTTCAGGCTCAACGCCCAGGTCTTCCAGCATCTTGATGACGGCGGCGTTCATCATGGGTGGTCCACACATGTAGAACTCGCAGTCCTCCGGTGCCGGGTGGTCCTTGAGATAGTTCTCGTAGAGCACGTT
>CAZKTB010000187.1:0-3178 GCA_964555485.1 uncultured Thiopseudomonas sp.
TGTCGATGATGCTGACCGAGCCATCGGCATGAATCGTCACGATCACGCGATCGCTCATGGCAATGGCTTCGTCCAGATCATCGACAATCTGGATCGGCAGCACCGGGCCAAAGACTTCTTTCGTCATCACGTCCATATCGGCCGTACAGCCGCTCAGCACCGTCGGCTGATAGTGGAAACCGGCACCCAGGTCGGCAATGGTGCCGCCGGTCACCAGCTGGGCAAGCAGCTCGGTGAAAGCATGGCAGTTGATGGGCGTTTCCTCGCTGGGCTTGATGACGATGGTGTTGCCGGTCACCAGCGCGGGCGCCATCTTGCGGGCGATCAGGAAGAAAGGCAAGTTCCACGGCAAAATGCCGGCCACCACACCGACCGGCTTGCGCTGCAGGAAGATCTGCTCGTTGGGCCGGTCGCTGGTGATGATTTCGCCCTCGATGCGGCGCGCCCATTCGGCCATGTAATCCAGGTAGTCGGCGGTGAAGGGCGAGCTGGCCGCAAAGGCCGGCACTGGCAACACCGAAGGACGAAAACAGGATAGCCCCCTGCAACACCCTGCCCGGAGCAGGCACAGACTAAAGTTGTGCCATGCAACATGAATGGCGTCACCCAAGCGAACCTGATGGTAGGCTGTGCAGCAGGATGCTGTTGTATGGCGGCGCGACACGGAACGGCTGATGTTTGCGGCAGGTAGCTGGCAAACCGTTTAATCCTAAAGTCACAGGCCTGCACCGGAAGCATCGGGTACATTGATGAAACCCGTACTACTGTTCCGGATTGATGAGGCCTGGATGGATACTCCGCACGCTGCAGCTTCTGCCCGCCAGGGCATCACCAATACTGCCGACATTGAAGCCATTGAACGGGCTGGCTTGCCCGAGTTGCCAGTCAGCACCTACGAGATGATCCGTCAGGGCGCAGCCATGGACCCGGACGGCCCGGCGCTGAGCTTTTTCCTCACTGCAGCCGAGCTGCACAAGCCCGAGACCTGGAGTTACCGCGAGTTTCTGGCGCAGATCACCCGCACGGCGAACTTTCTGCACCGCATCGGCGTGGACAAGGACACAGTGGCCGCCTATGTACTGCCCAACTTGCCGGAAACCCATTTCGTGATCTGGGGCGGCCAGGCTGCCGGCATCGTTGCTGCACTGAACCCGTTGCTAGAAGGAGAGGCGCTGGCCGAGCTGCTCAAGGCGACTAATGCCCATGTGCTGATTACGCTGGCTCCGTTTCCCGGCACAGACCTGTGGAGCAAGCTACAACCGCACCTTGATTCCGTCGAGTCGCTGCGCCATCTGGTACTGGTTGACCTGCCGGACCGTGTGCGTGGGCTCAAGCATTACGCCGCCCGCTTCATGCAGGCACGTGAAACCAGACGCCTGCACGGTAGTGCCGGCTTGCGCGGTGCTGTGCCTGCTTCCATCACGCTGCACCATTTCAAGCAGGCCATCGCCAACGAAAACCCGGACCGGTTCGATAATGGCCGTGTGATCCATCCGGATGATGCTTCTTCCTTCTTCTGTACCGGTGGCACCACCGGCCTGCCCAAAATCGCCATGCGCACCCATCGCAACGAGGTGTTCGATGCCTGGAGCGGGGGCAAATTCATCGGCGACGACATAGCACCCCGCACCGTCGTTTACTGCGGCCTGCCGCTGTTTCATGTCAATGCGGTGATGGCGACCGGGCTGCTGCCGTTTTCCAAGGGAGCACATGTGGTGCTCGGAACCCCTCAGGGTTACCGTGGCGAGGGCGTGGTAAAACGCTTCTGGGAGATTGTCGAACACTATGGCGTCAACTTTTTCAGCGGTGTGCCCACGCTCTACTCTGCCCTGCTGCAGGTGCCCATTGCAGGTCGCAAGCTGGACTCGCTGCAGTATGGCCTCTGTGGTGCTGCGCCCATGTCGGTGGAGGTGTTCCGTAATTTCCAGCAGCAGACCGGCCTGAAGATTCTGGAAGGCTATGGCCTGACCGAAGCCACCTGCATCAGCAGCATCAACCCGCCCCATGGCGAGCGCAGAATCGGCTCGATCGGCTTGCGCCTGCCGTTTCAGGACATGAAAACTGTCGTGCTGGATGACTCCGGTGCCTATGAGAGGGATTGCGCCGCCGACGAGGCCGGCGTGCTGATCGTGTCCGGCCCCAACGTGTTTATCGGTTACCGGATCGCGGAACAGAACCGTGATTTGTGGGTGGACTGTGGCGACGGCAAGCGCTGGCTGAATACCGGTGATCTGGCCAGGCAGGACGCAGACGGCTATTTCTGGCTGGTCGGCCGCAAGAAGGAGCTGATCATCCGTGGCGGCCACAATATCGACCCGCTGGTGATCGAGGAGCCACTGTACCGCCACCCGGCGGTGGAACTGGCCGCCGCCATCGGCCGACCCGACGAATACGCGGGAGAGCTGCCAGTGGTCTATGTCCAGCTGAAGGATGGCGTCAACGCAACCGAAGACGAGCTGCTGGCGTACCTGACAGAACAGATCAGCGAACGGGCCGCCATTCCCAGGCAGGTTCACATCATAGACGCCATGCCGCTGACCGGCGTGGGCAAGATCTTCAAGCCCGAACTGAAGAACCGGGAGATCAGCCAGGTGCTGGCCCTGGCCCTGCAAGAAGCGGGCATCAAAACCCGCTCCATTGAGGCGGTCAATGACGGCCAGAAGGGTGTGGTGGTCAATGTGCTGCTTGAGCCGGAAGCCTCGGCCGAAACGGCCAGACAGGTGCTGGGGCGCTTTCCCTTTTTCTTCCGGCTCGACTAACAGCTCCGCTTAACGCGACAGCTCCGCCCGCACAATGGCTGCACCGGCACTCAGGGCATTCATCTTGCCGCGCGCGACTTCCCGCGACAGCGGGGCCATGCCGCAGTTGGTGCATGGGTACAGCTTGTCGGCATCGACAAACGCCAGCGCCTTGCGCAGGGTGTCCGCCACTTGCTCGGGGGTTTCGATCTGGTTGGTGGCCACGTCAATGGCACCGACCATGACCTTTTTGCCACGGATCAGTTCGATCAGTTCCATGGGCACGTGCGAGTTCTGGCATTCCAGCGAAACGATATCGATCGCGGATTTTTGCAGCTTGGGGAACACTTCTTCGTATTGGCGCCACTCGGAGCCAAGGGTTTTCTTCCAGTCGGTATTGGCCTTGATGCCGTAGCCGTAGCAAATGTGCACTGCAGTTT
>CAZKTB010000188.1:0-3171 GCA_964555485.1 uncultured Thiopseudomonas sp.
GCGCATTTTCTATTTCAAGGTTATTCCGTATTTCCCGACTCGGGAATTCAACAATTTTGCTCATATAGATACCGTTTAACGCTGCCAGCATGCGCGCCTACGAAATGGAGGCGAAGCCGCAATGTAGTGGGCGTCGCCGTGCCTGGCCTTGTTAAATTCTACCCGATCATTGGAAAACCTTGACCTACAGGCGGAATACCATTCGGATACCGCCTTAGGTAGTATTCATAATTGTATTTAAAGTTCTTCTGGTCTTTAACTGAGGCGAGCCAACTCCTTGCGCCGTCAATTACATCCCTGCAAAAGCGATCAAGGTCCAAGCAGAGAACATCATTCATAACACCATTGTGTATGCTGATCGGGCTTCCGGGCTCCGTAAAAGCAATTTTACTGAAACCAAGGTCCTTGTGATTATTTCGCCCTTGGTGGAGCATCCCATTTCTGAATGAGTAGCAGACGCCGCCAGTAACAGTAATTTTTCCTAGTGGTGGGTGAAAGTATTTATCAGCCACCCACTTGTTGAACCAAGCGCGATATTTGTTACCGCTATCCTGTCCGTTTTCTGACTCCATCGCTCCACAAATACTCGGGAGCGCCAGCACTGAATGAAGTGCCAAGTAGTAAAGGTTCTGCTCCAAAGCACTTTCAATCTGGTCGAAGTGTACGTCCATGATTCACCTAAAATTTAACATCTAAGCATTTGAACGGTGTGCGCAGCATGCCGATCAAATGTCTGTTGGACTAAGCCGCCACACTGTTCGCGCAGCATCTATAGGGTTTTGTATTGAGCAGATGGGGTAGCGGCAGCCGGACAGCTGCCACGTGGCGCTTGAAAAACCTGGATTGACCGGTTGTTTGTATCCATGTCGATGCTCTCTGCTTCCCTGATTACACAAAACTAGCGCGATTTCCTTACGATTGCCACCCTATGGCCAGTACGGCCCGTGCCTTGGTCTGCCAGGCAGTCTTCCCCCGAGCGGCAAGGCATTCAACTTCGTCGCAAGCGGCCGGTGCTTGGCACCCGCTTCGGGGCCAATATTCCCACGCAATACAGGTGCGGCCGCTTGCATTCGCTACACATAAGGCCGCTATGCGGAGTGACTGTGCCAGCATCTTTCTTTTCCTTGGGCGCAGCGTCACCCACCAGCAATGCAGACCTCAGCTGTCCAAGTCGAGCTCGTCGGCAACGGTTGGCCAGGAAGCCGTAGTGCCGTACGCGCATCAATCCCTTGGGCAGGATGTGCAGCAGGAACCGTCGAACAAACTCCTCGCCGCTCAGGGTCATCTCTCTGGATCGCGCACCCTGGCGGTAGTCCTTGTAACTGAAGGTCACACCCTGCTCGTCTACCTGACGCAGGCGTGCGTTGCTGATGGCGATCCGGCGGGTGTAGCGCGCCAGATAATCGACCACGCTGCTGGTGTGCTGCAGGCAGTGTTTGCTGTATACGACCCATTCGGTAGCCATCAGGCTGTTCAATAACCTATCCACTTCGCCTGCCTGCGTTACACGCGGCAGCTGGTGCTGACTTGCTGCGTGGCGCAAGGCGCTGACCATCAGGCCACGGTAACGTCTGGACAGTGCCCGCACCGGAAACAGGTAGTTGCTGCGCGCAGCGTGCCAGTGCCCGTCATCACCGAGCGCACCCGCAGGTACCAGGCAGTGCAGATGCACATGCTGGCCGAGAGTCTGCCCCCAGGTGTGCAGCACAGCCGTCATGCCCAGTTGACCATTCAGGCGTTTGGGGTCGCGTCCAAACCGATCCAGCGTGCCCCATACGGCTTGGAACAGCAGCCGATAGATCAGCTCCGGATGCAATTGCACCCAACCATTGAGCTGATGCGGCAGGGTGAACACCACATGATGATAGGGCACCGGTAGAACGTCGGCGCGTTGCCGCTCGGCCCATTGCTGCATCACGCGCCACTGGCATTGCGGGCAGTGCCGATCACGACAACTGAAGTATTGCACCTCTTCATGCAAGCAGGTGTTGCACTGGAACTGACGACCACCCATAGCCGCTGTCCGGCAGTGCAACAGATGCCGACATACCCGCTGGCGTTGCCCATCCAGCTGCCCCGGCTCTGGCAGAAACCGGCTCAGCACCTGCTGAAGGCTGGCCTCGTTAGCCATGACCAACCTCCAGCTGCGCCAACAGGTCGGTGGTCGATGCCCCGCGCTCAGCTATACCAGGCAACCAGTGCACATATCGCAAGGTCGTGCGGATATCACTGTGGCCCAACAGGTGCTGCAACTGGTGAACCGGCAACCCCGCTTCCAGCATGTGGGTCGCATATGCATGTCTCAGGCCGTGAATGCCGCCCTGTCTATGTACCCCGGCGCGAAGCTTGGACTGGCTATATACCTTCTGGATACTGGTCGGATGGAGGGCTCTGTCGGGCATCAGGTTGCTCGAAAACAGCCAACCCTCTGGTCGGCACAGCTGCCAGTAAACCCGCAAATGCTGCAACAACGTATCCGTGAGAGTAACCGCACGGTCCTTGGCTCCCTTGCCCTGCGTGACCCGCAACAGGTGCCGCTGGCCGTCGATGTTGCTGACCCTGAGTTGGCACAGCTCACTGACCCTCAAGCCGCAGCCGTAGCAGACCTCCAGCATCATGTGGTGCTTGCGGTTGGTGCAAGCCGCCAGTATCCGGGCGACCTCCGCTCGGGTCAGCAACTCCGGTATGCGCTGGGGTTGCTTCGGTACCGGGAAAGCCACTTCCAGCTCATCGCGCTTGAGCACCTGCACCAACAGAAAGCGGATGGCATGAAACGCCTGACGACAGCTCGATGCAGAGAGTTGTCGCTCGCAAGCCAGGTACTCCAGGTAACGACTGATCTGATCCTGATCAAGCCGGTCAGGCGGCTGGCGATAGTACTTGGCCAAGCCTTGAACCGCCTGCAGATAGGCCTGGTGGGTTCGAGGGGAAAAGCCACGCACCTGCATGGCGGTGATCATCTGTTGCCGAAGGGGTGTCATCTTCTGTTTCCTCACACTGTGGGTGGAAACAAAAGTCTGGCCCCCAATCGCGGAAATCGCCGCGACCACTCAGCCCCGCGAAGCGGTTTAGTTCAACGCCCGGCTCACGCGCCGGTTTGGAGCCGCGAAGCGGCAGAAAATCGGTCGCTGTGCAGCCGATTGTTAACTGTTGATGCTCAACGTCAGCGGT
>CAZKTB010000189.1:0-3153 GCA_964555485.1 uncultured Thiopseudomonas sp.
GAGCTGGAGTTTATTCATCCTTTTGCCGATGGCAACGGCCGCATTGGCCGCTTGTGGCAAACCAAAATCCTGAGTGAATGGCAGCCCATTTTGGCCTATTTACCGGTAGAAACCGTCATTCGCTCACGCCAGAGCGAATACTATCAATGCCTCGGCGAAGCTGATGAGCAGGCAGATTGCACTGGTTTCATTGAGTTTATGTTACAGGCCATCAAGCAGTCGCTTGAGGAAGGGATTGAACAGCAGACAGGGCTAGAGTCGAGGCTAGAGTCAGGGCTAGAGTCAGAATTGGCAAAAGAAGTAATTCAGCTGCTGGTCAGTGGCCCCTTGAGCCGCACAGAAATCGCCAGAGCGCTTGGCCATAAAAGCGTATCAAGTGGCTTGAATCGACAAATCAAATGGCTGCTTGAACATGAGTATATTGAATATACCCTTCCTGATAAGCCCAATAGTCGCTTGCAGAAATATCGCTTAACCACTCGTGGCACAACTATTTTGCAGAACCAATGAAACAAAAAGGGCGCTGAAAACAGCGCCCTTTTGACTTTCAGCACATCTACTATCCCAGCAGCGAAATATCCGCCACGCTGAGGAACAACCCACGCAGCTGCGCCAGCAGTGCATGGCGGTTGGCGCGGATGGCGCTGTCTTCGGCGTTGACCATGACATCGTCAAAGAAGGTATCGACCGGCTGTTGCAGTTGCGCCAGACGGGTGAGGATACCTGTGTAGTCATGGGCGGCAGCCAGCGGGGCGACGTCCTGCTGCGCCTGCTGCAGGGCGGCGAACAATGCCTTTTCTGCCGGTTCGGCCAGCAGGGAGTCCTGCACCTGGCCATCTTCGGCATCACCCAGCACGTTGGACACACGCTTGTTGGCGGCGGCCAGTGCTTCGGCTTCGCTCAGGCTGCGGAAGTGCTGTACCGCCTGTACGCGCTGGTCGAAGTCCAGCGGCGAGTCGGGGTGTACGGCACGCACGGCCTGATAGACGCTGACTTCGATGCCAGCATCTTCATAGCGGGCACGCAGGCGGTCGAAGATGAAGTCGTGCACCTGTGCCAGCAGGCCTTCGGCTTTCACACGTGAACCATACTGGTCGATGGCAGCTTGCAGCAGCGGGGTCAACGGCTGCTCCAGTTCCTTCTCGATCAAGATGCGCAGCACGCCCAGTGCAGCACGGCGCAATGCATAGGGGTCGCGGCTACCGGTGGGCAGCATGCCGACACCGAAGATGCCGACCAGGGTGTCGATCTTGTCGGCTACTGCCACGGCAGCACCGGTCAGGGTGGCTGGCAACTCGGCACCGGCACCACGCGGCATGTACTGCTCGTTCAGTGCCGCCGGTACATCGCCCGGCTCGTTGTTCAGCTGTGCATAGTAGTAGCCGGCAATGCCCTGCATCTCCGGATACTCGCCGACCATGGCGGTGGCCAGGTCACACTTGGACAGAATACCGGCACGGGCGGCGTGCTCGGCGTTGCCGCCAATCTGGGTGGCCACCTGTGCAGCCAATGCGGAAACACGCTCGGCTTTCTCGTACACAGTGCCCAGTTCGGCCTGGAACACCACGTTTTTCAGCAGTTCGTTGAAGCTTTCCAGTGACTGCTTCTGGTCCTGCAGATAGAAGAACTCGGCATCGCTCAGGCGTGGACGGACAACCTTTTCGTTGCCGGAGACCACCTGTGCCGGATCTTTACTCTCCAGGTTGGCGACGGTGATGAAGCGCGGCAGCAATTTGCCTTCGCCATCAACCAGGCAGAAGTAACGCTGGTCATCCTGCATGGTAGCGATCAGTGCTTCCTGGGGTACCTGCAGGAAGTGCTCTTCAAAGGAGCACACCAGCGGCACCGGCCACTCGACCAGAGAGGCCACTTCATCCAGCAGATCGGCCGGCATGATGGCCTTGCCGTTCTCTTTGGCGGCCAGCTCGGTGACCTTGCTGGCAATCAGTTCGCGACGCTCGTCGAAATCGGCCAGCACCTTGGCGCTGCGCAGGGCTTCCAGGTAATCCGCCGGACGCTGAATGCTGACCGGCTGATTGTGGTGGAAACGGTGCCCCATGGATTCACGGCCGGCGGTTTGCGCCAGCAGTGTGCAGTCGACCACCTGCTCGCCCAGCAGCATCACCAGCCACTGGGTCGGGCGGACAAATTCTTCACGGCGGGCACCCCAGCGCATGCGCTTGGGAATCGGCAGCTTGTCCAGCGACTGCTCGACAATACCGGGCAGCAGTCCGGTGGTGGGCTGGCCAGTAATCTGCTGTACAAAGCGCAGTTTTGGACCGCTACGGTCGATGGCATCCAGCTCGACACCACAGCGGCGGGCAAAGCCCAGAGCGGCCTGGGTGGGGTTGCCATCAGCATCAAAGGCGGCCTGTACGGGCGGGCCGTCCATTGCCTGTTCGCGATCGGCCTGGCGCTCGGCCAGTTGCTCGACCAGCACAGCCAGGCGGCGTGGCGCGGCATAGCTGTGCACCTTGCCATGGGGCAGACCGGCAGCTTTCAGACCGGCAACGATGCCATCGGTAAAGGCTTTTGCCAGGGTTTTCAGCGCCTTGGGCGGCAGCTCTTCGGTACCCAGCTCGACCAGAAAATCCTGTGTACTCATTGTTCCGCCTCCAGCCTGGCCAGTACTTCATCACGCAAGTGTTCCGGTGCCATGGGGAAGCCCAGTTTGGCGCGGGCCTGCAGATAGCTTTGCGCTACGGCACGGGCCAGATTGCGCACACGCAAAATGTAGCGCTGACGCTCGGTCACGGAAATAGCGCGACGTGCATCCAGCAGGTTGAAGGTGTGGCTGGCCTTGAGCACCATCTCGTAGGTGGGCAGCGGCAGTTCCAGGGCGATCAGGCGCTCGGCCTCGCTCTCGTAGAAGTCGAACAGCTCGAACAGTTTTTCAACGTTGGCCTGCTCGAAGTTGTAGATGGACTGCTCCACTTCGTTCTGGTGGAAGACATCGCCATAGGTGACCTTGCCGAACTGACCATCGGAATAGACCAGATCGTAGACCGAGTCGACACCCTGCAGATACATGGCCAGACGTTCCAGACCATAGGTGATCTCGCCGGTGACCGGATAGCACTCGATACCGCCGACCTGCTGGAAGTAGGTGAACTGGGTTACTTCCATGCCGTTGAGCCAGACTTCCCAGCCCAG
>CAZKTB010000190.1:0-3149 GCA_964555485.1 uncultured Thiopseudomonas sp.
CGTCGGCCTGGAACAGGTCCTGAAACCCCTGCATGGCAGCCATCATGGCCAGGTTCTGCGGCATGCGTTTGCGCTCAAAGCGGCTGAGTACCTGCAGGCTGGCCGGATCTTCGCCACGGGCGACAGCCTTGAGCAGCGCATCGGCCAGTTCGGCCACATCCAGAAAACCGATATTGACGCCTTGACCAGCCAGCGGGTGAATCACGTGGGCGGCATCACCCAGCAGGGCCAGCCCCGGCTCCACATAGCGTTTGGCATGGCGCTGGCGCAGCGGCACGCTGAAGCGGCGGTCGGCATGCACAACCCGGCCAAGGCGGCCTTCCAGGGCATCGGTTAGCTGTTGGCAGAATTCTTCATCTTCCAGCTTCATCACCTGCTGTGCCCGCTCCGGTGGCAGCGACCAGACAATCGAACACCAGTTTTCGCCATCGGCATGCGCCAGTGGCAGGAAAGCCAGTGGGCCTTCATCGGTGAAGCGCTGCCAGCAGGTCAGCTGGTGTGGCTGTTCGGTGCGGATGCTGGTTACCACCGCATGGTGCAGGTAATCCCACTCACGGGTGGCACAGCCGGCCAGTCGGCGTACGCTGGAGTTGGCGCCATCGGCACCGATCAGCAGCGGGGTGCGCAGCTCTGTACCGTCCTCCAGTTCCAGCAGCCAGTCATTGCCAGAGCGGCGCAGCATGGACAGGCGTACGCCCGGCAGCAGGCAGATCTTGTCGTCCTGCAGTTGTTCCAGCAATGCATCCTGCACGATACGGTTTTCCACAATGTGGCCCAGCACCTCGGCCTGCACGCTGCTGGCGCTGAAGTGGATGCTGCCGGTACCCGAACCGTCCCACACCTGCATGTCGCGGTAAGGGCTGGCACGGCGGGCTAAAATGCCGTCCCAGGCACCGAGGTTGGTCAGCAGGTTCTGGCTAGCGGCAGACAGGGCGCTGACTCTTGGCTCGAAAGCATCCTGCGGATCGAAAGGGGCCGGTTTGAGCGGGCCGCCATCCAGCAGTAGCACATCCAGTCCGCTGTCTTTCAGGGCCAGAGCCAGGGCGCTGCCGACCATGCCGGCACCGACGATGATGATGTCTGCGTTCATGCGAAACTCCCGGGTTGGACGGGTTTGCTGCCCAGCCCCATGGCCTGGCGGGCAAACAGGTTTTTTACCGGCGGGCACAGTTCCAGGCCGAGCAGGCCCAGCCTGCGTGCCTGGCTGAGGCCGGCGGTGCGATTGGAAAACATGCGGGTAACCTGATCAGAGAAACCGATGGTCAGATCCTGATCCAGTTGTTGGCCTGCAACATAGGCCTGCAATGTGGCCAGATCACCCAGCGGCTTGCTGCTGGCCAGCAGGGCATCAGCCAGCGCCATGGCATCGCGCAGGGACAGGTTGTAGCCCTGACCGGCAATGGGGTGCAAGCTGTGGGCGGCATTGCCCAGCACCACCAGATTGCGACGCACCTGCTCGATGCTTTGTACCAGCGACAATGGATAGAGGTGGCGGCGGCCGACCTGGACAAAGCTGCCCATGCGGTAGCCGAAACAGTCCTGCAGCTCGGCAAGAAATTCCCGCTCGGGCAGGGCAGCCAGGCGTTCGGCTTCTTCCGGCACCCGGGTCCAGATCAGTACAAAGCGGTTTTCCGTCATGGGCAGCAGCGCCATGGGGCCATCCGGCGTGAAGCGTTCGAAGGCCCAGCCGTCATGCTGTTTTGCCGGTGTGACCGTGGTGATGATGGCGGTCTGGTTGTAGCTGCGCTCGCTGCAGTGGATGCCCAGTTGCTGGCGCAGGCCGGAACGTCCGCCATCGGCAAGAATTGCCAGCTGGCAGTTGAGTGTCTTGCCGCTGTCCAGTTGCAGCTGGTAGCCACCTTCCTGCGCCTGCATGCTGGTCACTTTGGCCGGGCAATGCCAGTCGATGATGTCGCTGTCCAGTGCGTTCCACAGGCAGTGACCGAGCCAGGCGTTTTCCACTACCTGACCCAGAGCGTTGACATTCTGTTCGCTGGCGTGCAGTTCGGCAGCGGCAAAGCGGCCCTGTTCGGAGACGTGGATGTGCTCGATGGCCTGTGCCCGCCTTGCCACCTGTGCCCAGATGCCCAGCCGCTGATAGATTTGCTGGCTGCCATGGGCCAGCGCCGAGGCGCGGGCATCATAGCTGGGCTGGAATTCATTGCCGGGGGCGAAGGGCTCGATCAGCGCAATGCGCCAACCCCGTTCGCGGGCACCCTGTTGCAGGGCCAGCGCCAGGCTGGCGCCGACCAGACCGCCGCCGATGATGGCTATGTTGACGGATTCCATGGAGTTCTCCTGCTGCTATGTATATTTTGGTGTTTGCTTGGCCGGAGTATGGCTGGCGCAAACACGCCGCAAGTACATCCTTGTAGGCTCCGTGCCGCCATCCGTGGCGGCACAGGGTTTGCTCCACCCACACTCCGTCCTAGCTGTGGCTATTGTGCATAACCAGCACTTCTATATCGCATTGCTGAATGCACGGGCTATATAGCACCAGCGGGGTGCAGATGGAGCAGGGCTGTGCCGCCAGGGCAGTTTTTTGCTCCTGCAAAAACTGCATTTCCGCCATCCATGGCGGTCAGAGCGCGATCTGGAGCTTACATGGACGTACTTGCAGCGACCCTGTGGAATCTGTACACCGCTGATGCAAACACAAGCCCTGCGTACAAACTCATCTCACCCTTCAACCATCCCTGCATACCCCTCCCTGTACCCCGCATAACGCGGAGTCCAGCCGGTACTGCGCGCCAGTCGATTGCTGCAGCGCTTGCTGCTGCCAGCCGGATTAAGCAACAGCTCCGGGTCACCTGACACCTCCATCTGCTGCTGCAGCCAGCACACTACCTCATCCTGCTCCACCGGCTCGTCATCCACCCCGACATACACCGGTGCCAGCTCCGTGCCGGCAGCGTCCAGCAGCAACAGGTGCGCCAGCAGCGCGGCCGCATCCGCCTCGTGAATGCGGTTGGTAAAGCGGTTCAGGTTGCCGCCAGCGTGATAACCCCGCCGCACCCGCTCCAGAAAACCACGCCTTGCACCACCATAGATACCGGCCAGACGTACTAGGGTCGCCGGCAGGCCGGAGTCGACCAGCAGCTGCTCGGCCTCCAGCATCACCTGCCCGGACCAGCGTTCCGGCTCGGTGG
>CAZKTB010000191.1:0-3136 GCA_964555485.1 uncultured Thiopseudomonas sp.
CACCAACGTAGGCAACAGGGTGGCCCTTGGCCTTCAGTTCTTCCATCTGCTTGATCGGACCAACGGAACCTGGAACGTCAGGCTTGATGCCGTCGCGCTCCATTTTCAGCATGGCCAGTGCGTGCAGGGGGATGTCAGGACGGGACCAGGCATCCGGAGCAGGAGACAGGTCGTCAGTGTTGGTTTCGCCGGAGACCTTGAACACGCTCAGGGTGATCTTGTCTTCCAGGGCAGGGCGGGAAGTGAACCACTCGCCATCGGCCCAGGACTGCATGACGGCCTTGGCATTCTCGTTGCCGGCCTTGGCTTTTTCGGCCACGTCATGGAAGGCGTCGAACATCAGCAATGTGTGCTTCAGCTCGGCAGCGGCGTTGGCGGACAGTTCGGCGTCATCCAGCAGGCCGACCAGAGTCTCGATGTTGTAGCCGCCCTGCATGGTACCCAGCAGTTTTACGGCGTGTGCTTTGTCAATCAGGGGAGAGGTAACTTCGCCCTTGGCTACGGCGGACAGGAAACCGGCCTTTACATAGGCGGCTTCGTCAACACCGGCAGGAACACGGTTGGTGATCAGGTCCAGCAGGAACTCTTCCTCGCCAGCGGGCGGGGTTTTCAGCAGTTCAACCAGGCCTGCGGTTTGTTCGGCAGTCAGCGGCTGCGGCACTACGCCTTGGGCAGCACGCTCTTCTACGTGTTTACGATAGGCTTCAAGCACAGTTTTTACCCTCATCAGTGGCCCGTAACAGCAGTATCGGGCGCTTATTTAGAAGCTGTTTTCACAAATGTCCGGCAATTGCCGCCAGCGCATGAAACAGCACTCTGTCAAGATTTTGAAAACAGCTTCAAATGGGACGGAAAGGCCAAAAAGGCGGCACTATTCTAAGCGAAATCGGCCATGAAGTTAAGTGGCAGCCGGAAAAAGCTTGATATATACGGCTTAGACGAAAGGCGGGTGTTGTCGTTCTGCCACTATCCGGACATGCAACTTTTAGTTTGCAAGTACCTGCCGGAAGCCGGGCTGACCGGCAGGTGTATCGGTGCGTGGCTGTCTGCGAAGTCAAAGACAGTTGTAGCAGACAGCCTGTACAACTGCTTAGTGCTGCAGCTGGTTTTCCAGATAGTCCATGACGTTTTTCGGTTTTACTACCAGTACGTCAGTTTCCAGTGCATCCAGTACCACCTCGGCAGTATTGCCGATCAGGGCGCCGGACAGGCCGGTACGGGCCACGGTGCCGACCACTGTCAGCATGGCACCCAGCTCGGTGGCCATGCGCGGGATCAGCACATCGGCAGGGCCTTCTTTCAGGTGCATGTGGTCCGGATCGATACCGAACTCGTCGACAAACTTCAGGCACTCTTCGCGGTAGCGGGCCTCGATGGTGTCACGCAGCTGGAAGGTCGGGTCGGCGGCGGACAGCATGGGGGCCGGGTGGGCGCTGAATACATGCACGTCGGCGCGGGTGATCTCGGCAGCAGCCTGGGCGTTGCGGAGCAGGCTGGCGTGCAGGGCCTTGTGCTCAAGGCCACTGTTGCCCACGTCCACTGCGGCAAGAATGGTGCCGTCCTTACTCCAGATCTGGCTGCTTTTGACAATCAGCACAGGTACCGGGCAGTAGCGCAGCAGCTTCCAGTCGTCCGGCGTCAGCAGGGCACGCTTGAGCGGGTTTTCCGGGTAATGCTGCTTGACCACCAGGCGGCAGTTTTCCGCACGCTGGGCCTGGATGATGGTTTCGTGGAAGTTGTCACGCCAGGATTGCTGGGTGCTGACACTGATGTTCTCCGCCTGCAGCTGTTCTGCCGCATGCTGCAAGTAGTCGCCGTGAACGCTGTTGCGGTCGCACACCAGCAAGTGCAGATGGGCTCCCGTGATCTTGGCGATTTGCCGGGCACGATCCAGGGCGTAGTCTTCAGGCTGGTTTGGGGTCATTACCACCAGGATACTGCGGATGTTATGCATATTGATCTCCTGCGCAAATTCATCAGCCCGTGCCTTCATGGCAACTTTAGAGAGCGGGCCAGAGGGTTGTCGTTATTATTGGTATGTTTCCAGTTTAACTGATATATGGGCAGAGTTTCTGACCCGCGTCAGTATGCTGCAATTGGGCTGGAGATGTATATTGTTGGCCTCTGTTTAATATTGAATGTTTGGTTATTTTTGACATGATTCCTGAAATTGAAGCGTTTTTGTTGTGTGAAACTCCGCCAGCCTGGATTGAACAGGCGTTAGAGCATCCGGAAGAGTTGCTGATTGATCATGCCAACTGCGAGAAGAAGGCTGCCGGGACAGCCCTGACCCTGATGTTTCGCTATGCGGAGAAGGAAGACTTGCAGCAGAAGATGTCGCGATTGGCGCGGGAAGAGTTGCGGCATTTCGAGCAGGTCACCGCGATCATGAAAAAGCGCGGCATCAAATATCGCCAGCTCAGTGCATCCGAATATGCCAAGCGATTGCACCAGCATGCCCGCATCCAGGAGCCGGGCCGGCTGATCGATACCCTGATCATTGGTGCCTTCATCGAGGCGCGTTCCTGCGAGCGTTTTTATCGGTTACTGCCGCATCTGGATGAAGAACTGGGCAAGTTCTACCAGTCGCTGCTGAAGTCCGAGGCTCGTCACTTTCAGGATTACCTCAAGCTGGCTCAGCAGTACAGCAAGGAGCCGATAGAGGAGAGGGTTGCCTTCTTTGCAGAACAGGAACGACAGGCGGTTTTCACTGCTGATGACACATTCCGTTTTCACAGTGGCGTATCGGCCTGACTCCGAAGCTGTTTCCCGGTACGGCTCCCTGTGCGAAGGGGCTTGCCCCCTGAGGGAAAACATCACTGAGGGTATTTCGCCGAGCACAGCTGTAACTGCTCCTGTAGGTCCGAATTTATCCGGACAAAGCTCGGCATAGCCGAGCCATGGAGTCTCTTGTGCGAATGAATTCGCACCTGCTTTTTTGTAGATGCTCGCAGGCTCCATGGATGCTGCGACTGCGCGCAGCATGACAGTTTGCATTTTCCAAGAGCCTTGACTCTTTTTTGGGCTGCCCCGGTGCTCACTACAGCAACCGCCCTCTATTGCTACAGCAAAAGCCCCAACGCAATGAAAATCGGCATGCTCAGGTTGACCATGACATTCAGGCCTAGCAGCCTGT
>CAZKTB010000192.1:0-3107 GCA_964555485.1 uncultured Thiopseudomonas sp.
GTCCTGCTTGGCAGCCATATCCAGGTCGGCGTCGATTTCCACCTTCATGCGCATTTCCTTAAAGCCGGCACGGGCGGTTGTTTCGCGGCCCATCAGACGATCCGGATCATAATCTGCTTCAACTTCGAAGCGCATGCCACGCAGGGTGAATTTTTCCTGGTGGGCCATCAGGCGGCCGATGGTGCCAACACAGCCGGCATAGGCGGCCAGGATCAGCGCGGGTGGGGCAGGGCCTAGATCGGCACCGCCGGAGTTTTTCGGCTGGTCCATGTAAATCTTGTGTTCACCGGACATCATCTCGATGGTCATGCCACTGTCCATGTGACCAGTGACGCGAATGGTTTGCAGAGCCATGCAGTTACTCCTTGTGTTCAGTACGGCAGCGGAAGGCTCCGTATCAAAGGAGTTAATATATCATTTTATAATATAATGATCAATGCAAGACCATGCCCGTCGATTGCAGCTTAGAGGCCGTTTACCGGCTGGCCGGCAACCTGGCCGCTCTGCAGCATGATTGTGTATTCCTTGCCATCACGCTCGACCTGATTCAGTTGTACCAGCAGATAGCCCCAGTCCTTGGCAAACCACAGTGTGGTCTTGCGCTTGTTCTGGCCGGGGTCACGCACCCGCTCGACCTTGACCGTGTTCAGGCTGCCCAGCGGCGTTTCAATCTGTTCATCGCCCAGCACACGAAAGTCATAGGTGTCCAGATCGTCACCGTCCAGCACTATGTAGCTCAGGTTGTCTTCGCCGGCTGCGACATCCTTTTGCAGTGCCAGCTGGTAGCTGGACTTGTCCAGTACGCCGGCATGCAGCGGCAGCTGGTAATCACCATCCTTGCCCTGGCCGTTGACCTGCATGGCGTTCCAGTCAAAGTGCTGGCGATTCTTTCTTGGCTTGCCCAGTCCGGTGCGGTCGTATTTATAGCGCAGTGGTTGCAGCTGGCCACCCTGTAGCAGAAAACGGCTGGACTCGCTGACGCCGGCCACCAGCATGGAGGCCTTGAAACGCAGATCCCAGCTGCCGTCAGTTTGCTGCTGCAAACTGCGTTCGGCGGTACCGGTGAAGGGCAGCTGTTTCCAGTCGGCGGTGTAGCTGGCCTGGAAGGGCTGCAAAGTCTGGGCATGCAGAAGACTGCCAAAGCTCAGCAGTAGCAGGGTCAGGGCGGTGCGCAACATGAGGGGTTCCTTTAATTTTGTGCAGACGATATTTCGAACTCATACCCGGTTGGTGGCAGGAGTCTGTCGTCTAGGACAACGCCCCGGGCTTCAAGTTGCAGGCGACCGTCAACAAACCACTGGGCGGCCAGCGGATAGATGCGGTGCTCCAGCTGGTGCACTTTAAGCGCCAGGCTGTCGACGGTCTCATCAGGCTGTACAGGGGTGCGGGCCTGGATGATCACCGGGCCGCCGTCCAGCTCGGCAGTAACGAAATGCACGCTACAACCGTGTTCGTCATCGCCGGCATCCAGTGCGCGCTGATGGGTATCCAGCCCCTTGTATTTGGGCAGTAGCGAGGGATGGATGTTGAACAGGCGGCCGTTGTAGTGCTCGGAAAATTCGGGCGTCAGGATGCGCATGAAACCGGCAAGGATGACCAGATCGGGCTGATAGCGGTCGATCACTTCGGTCATTGCCAGGTCAAAGCTGAGCCGGTCAGGGTAGTTGCGGTGCGACAGCACATGAGTTGGTACGCCGGCAGCCTTGGCCCGCTCAAGGCCATAGGCATCGGCCCGGTTGCTGATGACGGCACTGATCCGCGCCCGCTCGGGCTGATCGGCGAAGTGATCCAGCAGCGCCTGCAGGTTGCTGCCGGAACCGGAAATCAGCACGACAATGGATTTGGCCGTCATGCTCAGTGCTGCTTGAGGTTGTTCAGGACAATCGCTGGCGCATCAGCATCTGCAGCATTGATCTGGCCGATCACCCAGGGCTGCTCGCCGCTGGCTTGCAGGTGCTCCAGTACGCGCTGCTGGTCTTCGGCGGCAACACAGATGATCATGCCGACGCCGCAGTTGAGCACGCGGTGCATTTCGGTTTCGTCAACACTGCCCTTTTCCTGCAGCCAGTCAAAAATCGCCGGACGCTGCCAGCTGGCCACATCCACCACCGCCTGGGCATTGGCCGGCAGCACACGGGGAATGTTCTCCAGCAGGCCACCACCGGTGATGTGGGAAATGGCCTTGACTGCACCGGTCTCGCGGATCAGCTTGAGTACCGGTTTGACGTAGATGCGGGTCGGCTCCAGCAGCAGGTCTGCCAGCAGCTTGCCGTCCACCTCGGTGCTGTTGATGTCGGCACCGGCCACTTCGATGATCTTGCGCACCAGCGAGTAGCCGTTGGAGTGCGGGCCGGATGAGGGCAGGGCGATCAGCACGTCACCGGCAGCAACCTTGCTGCCGTCGATGATGTCGGCCTTTTCCACCACGCCAACACAGAAACCGGCCAGGTCGTAATCCTCGCCTTCATACATGCCGGGCATTTCGGCGGTTTCGCCGCCAACCAGGGCGCAGCCGGCTTGCTCGCAACCGGCGCCAATGCCGGTAACCACATCGGCTGCGACGTCCACGTCCAGCTTGCCGGTGGCGTAGTAGTCGAGGAAGAACAGCGGCTCGGCGCCACAGACCACCAGGTCGTTGACGCACATGGCAACCAGGTCGATACCGATCTTGTCATGGCGGTTGAGATCGATGGCCAGGCGCAGCTTGGTGCCGACGCCGTCGGTGCCGGAGACCAGTACCGGCTGCTTGTAACCGGCAGGAATTTCGCACAGGGCACCAAAGCCGCCCAGACCGCCCAGCACTTCGGGGCGGGCAGTACGCTTGGCCACGTGCTTGATGCGCTGGACCAGGGCTTCACCGGCGTCGATATCGACACCGGCGTCTTTGTAGCTCAGGGAGGTTTTTTGTGTGCTCATGCGGGAACCTTGCCGTAAGAAAAACAGTCGGGTAGGGACAGGTCATTACTGACCCATCCCCCCCTAAGAACCGTACGTGCGAGTTTCCCCGCATACGGCTCAAGTTTATAAAAGGGTAATTCTACACTACCCCGGTTACGGTGACGAGCCGCTGTCCTTTATGCGACTGTCCGCGTAGCCTGTGCAATCTG